>JASHZU010000068.1 GCA_030042375.1 Verrucomicrobiia bacterium | reverse complement strand
TACATGTCGCCGGAGCAAATCGAAAAACCGCAGTTCGTGGACCATCGCGCGGACATCTATTCGCTCGGCGTGGTGTTTTACGAAATGCTTACGGGCGAATTGCCGCTGGGCAAATTCGCGCCGCCGTCGCAGAAAGTGCAGGTAGACGTGCGCCTGGATGAGATTGTATTGCGCGCGCTGGAGAAGGAACCGGAACGCCGTTACCAACAGGCGAGCGAGGTGAAGACGCAGGTCGAGTCGGTCGCTGCTGGCGTCCCTCAATTGGAGATCAAAAGAGAAAAAGCGACATTCGCCCGGCGTGTTTTCGTGGCCGTTGCGGCAGCTGCGTGCCTGCTCTTGGTCGGAGCTATGGCGGCATTGATGCTACTACGCCCTCACGTTGCTCAGCCGGTCGGCGTGACGCTATCAGAATCGGACTTCATACAAAAATTTAACTCCGGCCAAATTGCGCACGCGACAATTATTATCCACAATTCTACCGGGTCTGGTAGCCTGGTTACCATCACCGGAAAATATGACGAGGTCGATAAGGACGGGAAGCTCGTGCTGGATGCCAACAGCAAACCCGTCGAGCAGGCGTTCACGGTGACCGATGTCATCCTGACGCCTGCGATGGAGGACAAGCTGCTGACGTCGCCCAATATTGAAGTCAGCGTCCCCAATCCGATGCGTTCAGACATCGGCTATCAGCTTTTATTTTTTGTTATTATTGGTGTGTTGTTCCTGCTCCTGCCGGGAACCATTATTTTCTTTGTGTGGCGTGCTTTGAAGAGAGGTCGCGCGACACCTGTGCCGCCACAACCAAAACCTGACCATTTCTGGCGCTGGTTTGCCGTGATCGTCCTGTCGCTCATTGCGATTCCCGTTTTAATTTCCATCCTTGGAATGCTCGCCGCCATTGCCATCCCCAATTTTGTCAAAGCCCGGCAGCGTGCCATCGCTTTGCAACAACAGGCCATGGCCGCGCAACAACAGCCTTATTTCAATGCTCGATTCCATTTCCGGGTCTTTGAAGCCGACGCGGGTTTAGTGGATAGCTTGATTCCTCCCAGCAGCCGGCAAAGCGCCGATTCGCCGGATGCCAATAGCGAATCCTTTAGCGGCCAAACGACCCTTCATAACTTTACGGTCACCACTCATGGTGCGACGATCACTGACAGCCAAGTGGCGGAAATTGACTCCGCCACGCTTGCAGCATTGCTGAATGAACTGGCGGCTAAACCGGGTTTGCTGGTGGATGAGACCGGGATAGTTTCGTCCGTATCGTGGCGCCCGGGAGAAGCTGCCCTGGCTAATTCTTACAATTACGATAACGGCGGGTTTTGGGGGATGGGTAGGATAAGCGGTTTTTTGGGAATACGCCGCACGAATGGCATTTTCCAGATACGAATAGATGGAACGGTCGGCCAGGACCTTCACCCCAGGCAGGACCTCCAGTTGGAACAGCCTTTGCATGCACAAATATTCTATGAAGGCGATGCTCCGGAAACTGGCATCCTTGCCTTTTTTGTCCCGTTCATGCGCCACGGTCCCCATTATCTCGTTATCATATTTGAAACCAAAGAGCTGCCTGATACTCATTTTGGCGCCGCAGAGGAAGCCGAGGTTCAAAGCCAGGCGAGCGACACAACCAGTACTTCGCCTTCGCCACTGGATAGCCGGCAACTGGCGGAGCCAGCCCAACCGATTCCTGGCATCAATCCACTCACGGGCTTGCCGGACAATGGCAGTCCGCCGGGAATCAATCCCGGCACCGGTCTGCCGCCGGGGATTAACCCCGCCACTGGCTTGCCAATAAACAGGCCCGGTGAAACTAGAATCAATCCAGCCACGGGCCTGCCGGAGGGGATTAATCCCGTTACTGGCTTGCCAATGCCTGCACATGGGAGAGCGTTCCCCATCTCGCCCGCCACTGGCCTGCCCTCCAATCCGTCGAATTATTTGCAGGACGAATTACAGAGCGCCTTGGATTTAATGAACCAGGGCCGCTACGAAGGTTCATTCGACATCCTCACTAATTATTTCGAGCAATCGCGGTTTGATATGAGCCAGAAAGGCGTTCGGCTCTCCTTTGCGCTCAGCGATTGGGTCGAGCTGGGCCGCCGTTATCCTCCGGCCAAGCAGGCGTTGCTCGGGATTCGCGACCAGGAGACGCAAAAACTCAGCGCCGGCGAAGGCTACCTGGATATGTTTCAGGAGGTAAACGCCATCAATCAACAACTCGGCGACGATGGAGCGACCTACACGCTGTTCAAATCCCTGGAAGAAAACGATCCCCAACTGGCCCGCCAATGTTATTTCTTCGTGGAAAGCGCCCTGGTGCAAAACGGAGACTATCAAACCTGCCGGAAATACATCGGCGACCCACAGACCCGCTTCGAGAACATTCGCAATGAATACCAGATGCAGTTGCAATCGCAGGCCCGCCTCAGCGCCATGCGCCAAAAAAACGCGGAGCGGCTCGCCGAAAACAACCGGGAACACGGCTGGACCAATATGCCGGCCTATCAGACGCCTGACTCATTCGAAGGGCTCAGGACCTTTGCCACAAACCGTTTCGTCAGCCAGGTGCGGCAATTGATTGAAATTCTTGTCGGGACCGGAGACAGCTCCGATGCGCAAAGTATCCAGAAACAAGCCCTGGCGGTCCTCAATGACCCGCGCCTGGACACGGCCGTGGCCGATGCGGAAGCAAACGTCCGGACGCATCAACATCAGTAGCCACCGGCCTTTGCCTCGCGTGAATTTCCCAACACGCGCGCGTGCGCTTTTGCCATTGGCCTGGTCTAAATAACCGGAACTATGAAAACAAAAACACTTCTTACCGCATTCCTCATCGGCGCATTCTGCTACTTCGCGCCGCAAACCAGCCACGCGCAGGACCTGGATTCCATTGCGCCGGTCGTCGTCAAAACCGTTCCGGAAGCGGGCACCAAAGATGTCCCGCCCGGCGAGTTTGAAATCAAAGTCACCTTCAGCAAGGAAATGACGGACCAATCCTGGAGCTGGTCCACCGCCTGGCAGGATTCCACGCCCAAGTTTATCGGCAAACCGAAATATGATGCCGACCACAAAACCTGCACGGTGAAAGTGAAACTGGAACCAAACACGACTTACGGCTTCTGGCTGAACAGCCAGCGGTTCCACGGTTTCCAGGATGCCCAGGGCCATCCAGCCATTCCCTATCT
>JASHZU010000067.1 GCA_030042375.1 Verrucomicrobiia bacterium | reverse complement strand
TTGCGGCGACGAACGGCGAATCGAAATGGATTACCGGCGCACCGGCGCGGGCGGTGGGAATGAAGTTGAGGCAGGGCGCGGACGCGGTGCTGGTGGGAGTGAACACGGTGTTGGCGGATGACCCGGCGCTGACGTTTCGTTCGGCGCGAAAAAACCAACCGACAAAAGCGCTGCGGCGAATCGTTTTGGATTCGCTGGCCAGAACGCCGTTGAAGGCAAGAATCGTCCGTGATGAATTCGCTCATCTGACAACGATTGTTGTCTCAAAAAATGCGCCGAAGAAACGCATCGATGCACTGGCTAAATATGTGAATGTTTTGATTGCTCCTCTCCACGGACCCTCACCTCACCCTGACCCTCTCCCCTCCCATCGGATGGGAGCGGAGAGGGGACAGCAAGCGGCCGTAAATCGTTTTTCGCAAGGTAATAACATAGCGGCAGGTTCAGGACATTTATTTGATCTGCGCTGGCTGTTAAAGCGATTGGGCGTGGAAGAAGTGACGAGCCTGCTGGTGGAGGGCGGAGGCGAGACAAACGCATCGTTTTTGCTCAACGGGCTGGCGCAGCGCGTCGCGTTCTTTTATGCGCCAAAGATTTTGGGCGGACGCGATTCGCGCAAAGCCGTGGCTGGAGACGGCGTTCTGAAATTGTCCGATGCCATCCGCCTGAGCGATGTGGAGTGGAAAAAAATTGGAGAAGATTTGGCGATGACGGCCGTCGTATCACGCGAGCATAGTGGCAAGGCATAAACCAATCACTTTTTATGAAAAAATATACAGATACCGAAATCGCAACGGTTTTGTTGGAACGGAGACAAGGCAGCGGTCATATGCTTTGGCAACACATTAAAAGAAACGCCTGGCACTGGGCTTTATTTTTTTGCTTCATTTTTCTTATTTTTGGCCTTGGAATATTCGTGAAAGCAACGGGAGCCTCTATCTTTATATCTGGCCTTGCTCTTGGTATTATTTCTCGTGACGGTGAGCATCTTAGAGTGCTACGGAAGGTGTGGCCCTTCTATGTTAAAGTGATCGATTGGGCAAAAGTCGAGAAAGCTGCAAAAGGCGAACAACTGCTTTAATATCTTATAAAAAAATGTTCACAGGCATCATTGAAGAAACCGGGACGGTGGAAAAGATCCAGCGCCAGCCCAAAGGGATTGCGCTGACGCTCCGCGCCAAGAAAAGTGTGCGCGGTTTGAAACTGGGCGGCAGCCTGGCAGTGAACGGTTGTTGCCTGACGGCGACGCGCATTACCATGCGCGGAAAATTCAAATTGATCCAATTCGATTTGCTGGAGGAAACGTGGCGGCGGACGAATTTTCCATTTTTAAAAGTCGGTTCGCCGGTGAACCTGGAGCGGCCGATGCGCGCGGGCGGGGAATTCGGCGGGCATTTTGTGACCGGGCACATCGACGGCACGGGCAAGATTTCGCGCTGGGAAATGTCCGGAGCGGACCACGTCCTGGACATTGCCGCGCCGGAAAATGTGATGCGTTACGTCATTGAAAAAGGTTCGATCGCGATTGACGGCATCAGCCTGACGGTGGCAGGTGTCAGCAAGAAGACGTTTCGCGTCTGGATTATCCCGCACACGTTTGAAGTGACCAACCTGCGCGCGCGCAAGAAGGGCGATGCGGTTAATTTGGAAGCGGATTTGCTGGGTAAATATGCGGAAAAGTTTTCGCGAAAATAGCCGTCATTGGGCGGGGGCGAATTTTACATCCACGGCGGAGCCGACAGCGAAGGGTTTTCCGATGGGCTTAACTCTTCCGTCCTGGCCAATGGCAAACTCGGTCACCGTACCGGACTTTTGGTTGCCCACAATCAACCAATGGCCGGAAGGGTCAACGCCCAGACCGCGCGGGAAATCGCCGCCGCAGGGAATGTTTTGAATCAATGTCAGATTTCCCGTTTTCTGGTCCACGGACAGGGTAGAAATGCTGTTGGCACCGCGCACGCCGGCCGGCCCGCGGATGGTCGCATAGACAAACCGACCGTCCGGACGATAGACAATCTCCGCTGACGTAAAAGTGTCCTGGTACAAGCTGGGCAGCAGGAGCGAGACGGTTTGGCGGTGGTGGAGTGTTCCAGTGGCGCCGTCCCAATCGAATACATTCACAGTGCCACCCATTTCACATATGACGGAGGCGGTTTTGCCGTCCGGGCTGAAGGCCACGTGGCGCGGGCCGGAACCGGGCGCGACGGTAGCGAACGGCGGATCGCCGGGCGTAAGCGCAGCCGTGGCGGGATCCACGTGATAGACCATGACTTTGTCCAGGCCCAAATCGCACGCAAGTGCGAACGGCCCTCCCGGCGCTCCCACAAAGCAATGCGCGTGCGGGCCGGTTTGACGACTTGGATTGATGCTGCTGCCGTGATGCTGGACGAACGTGCCGTCGGTGAGAGTACCGTCGGCGTTCACGTGGAAGGATTTCACGCTGCCGCCGCTATAGTTTGCGCAAAAGACATTTTGGCCCGCGGCATCGATGCCGACAAAGCACGGCCCGGCGCCGCCAGCGGACTTTCTGTCCAGCAGCTTGAGGCTGCCGGTATGGCCATCAATGGCGAAGGCGTCAACGAAACCGCCGTTGGTGCTGTTGTCGCGGCGCTCGGAGGCGTAAAGGAACCGGCCATCGGGCGAAACGGCGAGGTAATTCGGGCTGGCTACAGCCACGGCCAATTCGGGCGCGGAAAGTTTTCCAGTGTCCATGTCGAGCCGCGAAACGTAGATGCCCTGGCTGGTGGTATCGGTGAAGGTGCCGAAATAGACGAGGCAATCGGCGGCCCAAAGCTGGGGCGCGGCCAATAGCAGAGCAAAACATCCTTTAATGATAGCGCACGGAAGAAAGCGATTGTGTTGCATGGCGGAATATTGCCAGAAAAAAGCGGAGGAAAACAAGCAACTTGGAGCTTGTCATGCGCCCTTAACCGCCGCATTGTCATGTTGTTCCGGCACAGGTCATGGCAATATTGAGTTCTTCTTCCGGCGGCGATTTTGGCCCGTTATCACAGGGTTTGCGCCTGAGCGGGGCGCGTTATCTTCTCAAGCGGCTTGTGGGCAAGGGTGAGTTTTCCGAACTGTGGCTGGCGCGCGATGTAAAAAATCAAAAGGACGCGGCCCTGAAATTCATGCCGCGCGCGTTTTTGCAGGACGAGAATTTGATGGAGCATCTCCAGCAGGAAATCCGCCGGAACGGGCTGCTCCAGCATCCGCACATTGTCTCCGCCAATGAATTGGTCTCCGATGATAGTGCCGCGGCCATCGCGATGGAATTTGTGGACGGGTGGTCGCTGGCGACGATGAAGGTGGACAAACTGGGGCATTGTTACACGGTGGAGGAGATAACGCCGTGGATCCGGGACGTTTGCGACGCGCTCACGCACGCGCACAATGAGTTCGGCATGGTCCATGGCGATTTAAAACCGTCCAACCTGCTGAGCAGTACACGGGACGGAATCAAAGTCACGGATTTTGGCTTTGCGGTTCTAATCCGCAACGAAAGTTCCAAACGCGGCATCATCAAAAGCGGCTACAGCGGCATCGGTTTCTTAAGCCCGCAACAGGTAATGGGTGAAGCGCCTTCGAAGCTGGACGACATTTATTCGCTGGGCGCGACGATTTTTGACCTGCTGACCGGCACGCCGCCGTTTTATAAGGGAGAAATTATCGCGCAGATTTGCAGCCTCAAGCCGCCGACGATGACGCAGCGCCTGGCCGAATTGAAGTTCCAAACTGAGCCGATTGCGCCGGTTTGGGAGGCCGCCGTGGCCGCCTGCCTCGCGAAAAATCCCGGGGACCGCCCGCAAAGCGTGGCGGAAGTGGCGCAAATGCTGGAAGGCAAACCGTTGCTGAAAATTTCCCATGCCGATGACGAAGCCGAAGCCGTCCCGCCGGTCCTTGAACCAGCTCCGGCGCATGGAAACACACCGCCGCCCATTGAAGTGCCGCCGATCCTTCAACCGGCTCCGGCGATGGAAACGCCGGCAACGCATGAAATCGCGCCGCCGCCGGTCGCCGGCGGAGAACCAATCATCGTTCCGCCGGCTTTGGAATCGCGGCCGGTGAGCCCCTCGAACTCGATATGGGTTGCGGTGGGATTTGCTGTTGTCGTGGCGATGCTGGTGATTGGCGGATTGGCCGGCGCGGTTTTGTTCCTGAAGCACGGAAAGGTAACCGTTTTGAATTTGGCGAGGCCTTCCGGAGGGAAATTGGATGAAACGTTCAATGCCGGGACCGGGACGGACGGCACCATCCGCTGCCTGGCCTTGCAGCCGGACGGGAAGATTTTGCTTGGCGGGATGTTCACGAATTTCAACGGGGTAGAGGCGCGAAAAATTATCCGGCTGAATGCGGATGGTTCGGTTGACACGACATTCAAACCGGACGTGCCGGGGAACGTTTATGCGATGGCAGTCCAATCGGACGGGGGAATCCTTATCGGCGGCCAGGGCTTGCGGCCCAAACGGCCAGCCCGGAGATTCGTCCGGTTGATGCCGGACGGCAGCCGCGACACGCAATTCCAAGGGGAAGGCACTTATAATGCCGATGTGCGGGCAATCATGATTCAACCGGATGGCAACATATTGGTGGGCGGCAGTTTTACAAGGGTTTCCAACGAGGAGCACGATGGGCTGCTGCGTCTGGGTTCAGATGACCAGGAGGATGCCAGTTTCAATGTCAGTTCAGATGGGTCGGCGGTAGTGCTGTCGATGGCCGTGCAGCCGGACGGGAAAATTCTGGTTGCGGGTATCTTTAACAATTTCGGCGGTTCGGGCGAGAACCATCTCGTGAGGCTGAATGCCGACGGAAGCCTTGATTCCGGATTTGATAACACCGCTTATGTCGATAAAGACATTCGGATGGTGCTGGTGCAAAAAGACGGGAAAATTTTGGCCTGCGGCTATCTAAGCGATACGAATGACTCGCCGACTTCGTATCTCATCCGGCTCAATCCCGATGGCACCCCGGACACGACTTTTCATTTTGCCAGCAAGGCGGGCGATGCTTTCTGGAACATGGCGCTCCAGGCGGACGGCAAAATCATCGCCGCCGGTTATAGCGCGGCCAACCGGCAGATCTATCCCATGCTGATGCGATTGAATCCGGACGGCAGCCCGGATGGGAGCTTCCAAATCACGGACGCCGCGGGCGGGTGCATTTGGAGCGTGGCGGTACAGCCGGACGGGAAAATCCTGGCGGGTGGCGTCATCAGCAGCATCGACGGCACGCCCTGCGGGAACATCGTGCGTTTGCAAAATTAATTTCTTCAGGCTGTTTAATCTTGCCAGCGCGGCTTTCTCGGGCGAACTTTTCTTTATGGCAACTAAGCAAATTATTAAACCAGTACAATCACCTCCTTGCGTCGGCCCTTACAGCCAGGCCGTGCGCATTGGCGATTTCCTTTTTTGCGCAGGGCAAATTCCTATTGATCCGAAGGATTGCAATTTGATTCATGGGGACATCCGCGTGCAAACGGAACGCGTCCTGCAAAATGTGAAGGCGATTTTGGACGACCAAAAACTGACGTTCGCCAACGTCGTCAAATGCACGGTGTTTTTGACCAACCTGGTGGACTTCGCGGGCATGAACGAAGTTTACAGCAAGTATTTCACGGAAAATTTTCCGGCGCGCTCGACTGTCCAGGTCGCCGGGCTGCCGAAAGGGGCGAACGTGGAGATCGAGGTCATCGCGCATTTTTAACGATGCCACTGGGTATTGAACTCCTCATCGCGCTGGTCATCGGCGGCGTGGCGGGAGTTTTCTGCGGCTGGTTGAAGTGGGGCGGCAAGGGCGCTGATGCCCGGCTGGAAAATGAATTGCGCCAGCAATTGGCGCAGCGGGAATCGGAATTGGAAAAATCGCGCGCGCAAATGATGGAAGCGGGCAATGCGCGGGCGGCGGCGGAAGCGAAACAAAGCGCAGCGGAGAAATTATTGGCGGAGCAAAAAGTATTGCAGGAAAAGGCGCTGGTGGATTTGCGCGACGCGTTCAAAGCCTTGAGCGCGGATGCACTGAAGCAAAGCGCGCCGGAATTTTTGCGGCTGGCGGAACAGAGCTTCGGCAAAATCCAGGAATCGGCGAAAGGCGATTTGGCGCAGCGGCAGGAGGCGATCAAGACACTGGTGGAACCGCTCAAACAGCAGTTGGAGGTTTACCAGAAGCGCCTGCAACAAAGCGAGACGACGCAATCTTCCACGCTGGGCGAGGTGAAAAAGCAGTTGGAACTGCTCTCGCAGCAAAGCCAGACGCTGGCGCAGGAGACGCAGCAGTTCCGGATGGTGCTGCGCTCGAACCAGGCGCGCGGGCGCTGGGGCGAGGAAACGCTGCGGCGCGTCGTGGAAGCGGCGGGCATGAGCGCGCATTGCGATTTCACGGAGCAAACGCAATCCGGCGAGAACCGCCCGGACCTCGTGGTCCATTTGCCGGGCGAGCGCGTCATTATCGTGGATGCGAAAGTTCCCGACTTCGATTTTCTCAACGCGCTGGAATCCGCCGACCCGATGAAACGCAGCGAATCGCTGGCGGCGCATGCGGCAAAATTGAAGGCGACTATCAAAGCGCTGGCGGACCGGGATTATCCGAGCCAATTCCCGAATGCGCTGGACCATGTGGTTTTGTTTTTGCCGGCGGAATCGCTTTTCAGCGCGGCATTGGAAGGCGACCGTGATTTAATTGTTTGGGCGGCGGAAAGAGGAATCTTGCTGGCGACGCCGGCATCGCTGATTGCTCTGTTGCGTTCGGTGAGCGTGAGCTGGCAGCAGCATGCGCAAACGGAAAACGCACAGAAAATTGCCGAGGCAGCGCGGGAATTTTATGCGCGTGTGGTGAAGTTTGCGGAACACTTCGAGAAAATCCGGTCAGGTTTGGACCGGGCTAACACGGCTTTCAACGATGCGGCGGCGAGTTTTCAACTGCGCATTCGCCCGGCAGGCGAGCGGTTGGCAGATCTCGGTGGCGCGGCGGCGTCGAAAGAATTGCCGGATGTCCAGCCGCTGGAAACAACGTTGCGCTTGCCGATAAACTAAGCCCAGACACTTCAGCCCGGCTTCATTTATATCTTTCCGATCAAACTTTTCGCGCGGCGGACCCAAACACGGTCGCGCCGGCGCTGGAAGGGAGGCGCATAGGCATCGTCCGTCAAAACGTCCTTGAGCTGGGCGCGGGCGGCGTCGAGCTGATTTTTCTCGATGTAAAGCTCGGCCAATTGGACTTTGGCGCGGGGATAGGAATGGTTTTGGGTAACGTGCTGCCAATAAAGAATGGCATTGTCCTTTTCGCCGAGAGCCATCAGCGCTTCGGCCAGGGCCATCATGGTGTAGCCGTAATCGTGTTCCGGTTTTTCGTGCATGACGCCTTCGAGAATCGGCCGGGCTTCGGCAGGCCGATTGAGGCGGACGAGGCATTGACCGAGGTGCGCGCGGACATCAATGTCCTTGGGATCGCGTTCCAGCGCGGCGCGATAACATTTCTCTGCCTCAGCCAGCTTGCCTTGCTGGAAGTACAGGTCGCCAAGCTGGAAATGGTGGGAGGCGTTGTCGATGTGATGGATTTGTGCCTGGAGTTCGCGCATACGTTTGCGGTTAAAAGCGCCGGGCAACTCGAATCCGCTCACGCTGGAGCCGGAAGCGCGGTAAACGGCAAAATAATACCAGAAGGCGGTGATGCCCCAGCCGACAAAAATGAACAACGCCCAAATCCATTCGCGATTGCGGACGGCATGAACAAACATCCAAATCTGGAATATCGTGACAGCCAGGCTGATCGGATTCAGAAAAATTGGGATGAGTCCACCGCTAAGCAGGGTCAGCATTGAGGCGAACATCGGGTAAAATTATCCAGAGAGGTTTTTTCTGGCAACCAACTTTTGCCGTAACCAAGACTATTGCCCAATCAATTCATACGGGCGCACGGTGTCACTGCCCACCTGGTAGCTCGGCGAGGCCTTGAGGGAAATGCTGAACGCCACGCCAAAATCGACCGGCTGGCCGCCGCTGTTATTAATCACGCGAAAGGTCAGCGCGGCCGTCCAACTGCGCATATCGCGATAGACGCCATAATATTGTTCCTGGAGACGGCCGGTCTGGGCGTTGAAATATTCCGTGGCGTGAAGCCCCCAATTTTCGTTGAGCCGATAATATAACGAACCGCTAATGACATTGGCGCCGCTATCCACAAATCCATCCCGCAAATACCAGTGGCCCACGCCCAGGCTCCAGCGGTCGCTGGGCGTCAAGGCGATTTGATTGAATGACAGATTCAAATGAGCGTCGCTGATGTCGTAGCGTACCTGGGATTGAAAGGTAATCCATGAGCGCGGCTTGATAGCGAGGTCGGAATAGAGATCATCGAACGTTTTTTGCGGCTGCAGGAAAACGGAATTGGTCTGGGTGTTGGGATTGAGGTTCCAATCGAGCATTAGGTTCCAATCCAGCAGATTGTCCAACTGGCCGTCGCGGCGGGTTTGCAGGGTGTTGCGAATGCCAAAGCGAAGGACGTTTTCTCTCTCGATGGCATCAATGTCATTGTAATCGGGAAATTCAATCGGAAGGACCATCAGGCTCGGCAGAAGAGTATCAAATTGTGGAATTTGCGGAGCGGATACGTTTGGCTGCGGAACAAATGCGTAGCTGACCGAGGGCACAATAATATGACGCAGGCCGTCGATAGCCAAAAGCCCATTGGTCGCGTGCGGCCACAATTGGGAAAGGGTGAACGACGTATCGATGCCGGTGTTGAGAACGTAGCGCGTGGCGACGGCGTTGGTCCCGCCGGGGCCGGTTTCGGGGCCGTACCAGGTCACCCGGCCGCCGACGCGGGGCGTGACATTGAGCCAGCCAAAAAATGTTTCGGGCACGAGCAATTGCTGGAAGGTATCGAGGCGCGGGGCGTTGAAGGCCGCCGGTGTGTTGCTGGGCTCGCCAAAGAGCGTGTTGGTGGCGGCAAAATATCTTTGGTAGTAGCCGGCGGAACTTTGGCTTTCGTAATAAACTGGGGTTGTCAGCACCTGCTGCCGGAAGCCGGTA
>JASHZU010000012.1 GCA_030042375.1 Verrucomicrobiia bacterium | reverse complement strand
CATCCAGCGATATCCCTCGATGCTGTCGCCCAGCCCGTGGAGCATCACCATCAGGCGCTTGGAATTGCGTTCGCTGGCGGGAATAAATTCGCTGTGCAGCATAATTATTTCCCTGCCTGCGCCTTCAGGCTGTCCACCTCGTCCCCGAGCCATTGCGTCAGCTCATCGCGCTGTTCGTCCGTCAACCGGGCGTCCTTGTGGATCAGCGTGTACTTGGGCAGCGGCATTTCCTTTTGGTCAATTAAGTCGCTCATGTTTTCCATTTCTTTCCATGCGCGCTTCAGGTTGTTGGTTGGCCATTCGGATAAATTCACTTCCTTGCGGCCATCGTTTACGTCCTGGGCAATCTGCCATGATATCGGCGCAATCTTGCTGTACCACGGCCAGCGCGTTTCGTTCGAGTGGCAATCATAGCAGGCTGAATGGAACATTGCAGCGATTTTTGGCGGCGCGGCCGTGGCCGCCAGGAAATCCGCTTCCACCGGCGGATTCGTATGCGCCGGCGTCGTAAATTGCAGCAGCGCAAATGCGACGCACGCCGCCATAAAGATCCATTTCAGGTTTTTGGTGATGAATTTCATTCTAAGCAGGAGTTAATTGTTCGCGGAAATTCCCGTATTCCAAGCCCAAAAATAAGAGGGTGAAATATCCATTGGGTTCCCTGGAGGCCCAAATCGTCCTATCGACAGAATGAGGCCGGCCTAATTTTTCAGCGAAAAGGCAAAATCGAACTGGTCCATGGCCGCAGGAGGCAATTCGCCGGCCTGGGTGAGGCGGACAATGGTTTCTTTATAAAATTCGATATGGTCAGGGGGCAGAAATTTTGAAAATCGTATGACGCACCCGGCTTTGACCATCCGCACAAACTGGCCAAAACACATAATCGACACATCATCTGCACGGAGATCCCTGCCGTAACGCTCGACGTCATTTTGCAGCATGTTACACTCGATGTCTAACACCCTCAAAACTGCTTGTGTGGGCAAATCGCTAATCGTTTTTGAAAATATACCAAACTTCGCCATCGCTCTTTTTCCGCTGGAGATGATTCATCTGTCACCTTAAATCATCCCGCGGTGTCATCCCCCCTTAAGTATTTGGATTAAAGAAACTTTACCCAATGGCCTTTGACATGTCAAACCCAAATCTTTCCCGTGACGGGCCAATGGGCGGGCCAATCGTAAATCAAAAAACTCCGTGCGTTGGCGCGCGCGCGCCGGTATCTTCCACTCTTTATGGCTGTACTGAAACCCTTTGCCGCATTGTTGCCGCAGGCTGAACTGGCGTCGCAAATTTGCGAGTTGCCGTATGACGTGATGTCGTCGGACGAGGCCCGCGAAATGGCCGCCGGAAACCCCTTGAGCTTCCTCCACGTGAGTAAGCCGGAGATCGATTTGCCGCCTGGCACGGACCTTTACGCGCCGGAAGTGTATGCCAAGGGCAAAGAAAATTTTTCGAAACTCATCGTGCGGGGCGCGCTCCGGCAAGACGGCAAGCCGAACTTTTATTTGTATCGCCAAATCATGGGCCGTCACGCGCAGACGGGTCTGGTGGCCGCGGCAAGCTGCGAAGAATATTTGCGCGGCATCATCAAGAAACACGAACTGACGCGCCCGGACAAAGAGGATGACCGCGTGCGCCATATTGAAACGCTCAGCTCCCAAACGGGCCCGGTGTTTTTGACATATAAAGCCGTGGCGGCGATGGATGAGTTTGTCGCCAAAAAGATTGCCGGAAAACCGGACGTGGATTTCACGGCTAAAGATGGCGTCCGCCATACGTCGTGGAAAGTTGCGGACGCGCAGGATATCGCGTTCATCGAGAAACAATTCGCGCAAATCCCATTTCTCTACATCGCAGACGGGCATCATCGCAGTGCGGCGGCGGCGCGCGTCTATCAATCGCGCAAAGGCGCGGGCCAGAGCGGGAATTTCCTGGCCGTCATTTTCCCGCACAACCAGATGCAGATTTTGCCGTACAATCGCGTGCTGAAGGATTTGAATGGCCATTCGCCGGCGCAATTGCTGGAAACCCTTGGATCAGTTTTTACTATCGGACCAAACGATGACCCGGTTCCGCGCAACAAACATCAGCTCGGTTTTTATTTCGACAAAAAATGGCGCTCGCTCGCGTTCCAGAAAAAATTTTTGCAATCGGGCGATCCCATCGAAAATCTCGACGTCACGCTGTTGCAAAAAAATATTCTCGCGCCGGTGTTCGGCATTGACGACCCGCGCACCAGCAAACGCATCGCGTTCGTCGGCGGCATTCGCGGCACGGCGGAATTGGAAAAGCTCGTGGACAGCGGCGAGTTCGCCTGCGCGTTTTCGATGTTCCCCACGGGCATCGAGGATTTGATGGCCATTGCCGATGCCGGCGGTATCATGCCGCCCAAGAGCACGTGGTTCGAGCCTAAGCTGCGCGACGCCATGTTTTGCCATATGATTTGATTGATTTTGGTCGACACTGTGCCAATGAAATTGAACATTAGCGCATGTCCGAAAACCGGCTCCAACGCAGTTTGCGCGCGATTTTTTTGGGAATCGTGGTGAACGCCGCTTTGGGCACGGCGAAATTTCTCGCCGGTATTTTCGGCCATTCCCACGCGCTGATTGCCGATGCCACCGAATCGTTCGCGGACATTTTCAACGCGCTAATTATGTGGCGCGGGATTGCCGTGGCCGCCGCGCCCGCGGATGACGAGCATCCTTACGGCCATACCAAGGCCGAACCGCTGGCCGCGGCCTTTGGGGCCATCATGCTGCTTGTGGCCGCCATCTGGATTACTGCCAAGGGCGCGGTAGACATTTACCAATGGGCGCATGGCATTCCCCGCGAACAACCGCAAAAGTTCACGCTCATCGCGCTGGCTGTCGTCGTTTTTGTGAAGGAAGGCCTCTTCCGTTTTGTCCTCACCGAGGGTACGGACACGGACAATTCCGCCGTCAAGACCGACGCCTGGCATCATCGCGCCGATGCCATTACGTCTCTCGGCGCGGCCATTGGTATTACCGTCGCGCTCATCGGCGGCCCCAAATATGTTTTTGCCGATGATATCGCGGCCATGTTCGCAGCGCTCATCGTTGGCTGGAGCGGCTGGCTGTTGCTGCGCCCCGCCTTGAGCGAGTTGATGGATCGGTCAGCGGATCCCAAAGTCATCGAACAAATCCGCGATATCGCCTCCGGTGTCGAGGGTGTTGCCAACGTCGAGAAATGTTTCGCCCGCAAAGCCGGGCATCTTTTATTCGTGGAGATGCACGTGGAAGTGGACCCGCAAATGACCGTCTTGCGTTCACATGAAATCGCGCATGACGTAAAAAATAAAGTCCGTGAGACTATGCCCGCGGTGAGCGATGTCCTGGTCCATATTGAACCTCTCCACATCCCCGCCCCAAAACCGTCAAGTCGTCCAAAATAACACTGGACAAAATCCACCTTTCGAAGCGATATAGAACACATACAATGCGTGCCGGCGCGATACATTTCAATCACGGGACTATGCCTCCATTGGGATATTTTTCCCGTGTGCCCGCCTTTACGTTAATGGAGCTGCTTGTGGTTCTGGCCATCATCGCTATTCTGGCCGCGTTGCTTTTACCGGTCATCAAAAGCGCCCAAAACCAATCCGCTAAAACCACCGACCTCAGCAATCTCCATCAGGTGATGGCTGCCGTGCACATTTACACCAGCGATAACGGCGACATTCTGACCTGGCCCAATTGGGACTACGGTGGTGCCATGCCCAATGGCACCTATCGTCCGGGCTGGCTCTACACCATCAATCCTTTGACCAACGGCCCTGCCCGATTTAATGCCCAGGCCGGTTTGCTTTGGGATTCTCTTCACGGCGGCAAAGTCCTTTTATGTCCCATGGATAATCCCCAGGAAATCTATCAAAAACCCAAAGGCGGGACCGAACAGCGAGCCATGCAACTTTCCAGCTACATCATGAACGGCGCAGTCATGGGTTTTCGCACCGGTTATCATTCCAATGCCATTCCGGTCAAAGCATCCCAAATGCTGCCCACCGATTGCATCCTCTTTGAAGCGGACGATCGCGAGGCCTTTTCCTTCAACGACGGCTCCAGTTGGCCGTCCGAGGGCATCACCGTCCGGCATTCCGACGGCGCCACCATGGGCGCCCTCGATGGCTCCGCCAATTACGTCCGCAATGACGATTGGTTGGATGAAGTCAACGACCCAAACAAAAACCGTTTATGGTGCTATCCTTTGACCGATGACGGTGGTGATCCGGTTTATGGCCATGATAATTAACCGGAACATTCCACAAGTTCGTTCCTCACATTTCGTGCTGGGGAAAAATACCGGCTTTACGCTCATTGAACTTCTCGTGGTCATCGCCATCATTGCCATCCTGGCGGCCATTCT
>JASHZU010000066.1 GCA_030042375.1 Verrucomicrobiia bacterium | reverse complement strand
TGGCGGCGACGATGGGCACGCCGTACCAGCCGCGCTTTAAAGGCGCCATTTTCTTTTTTGAAGACGTGGGCGAGGAGCCTTATCTCTTCGACGGCCGGCTCACGCAGCTATTGAACGCCGGCCTGCTCCAGCAGGTGGCCGGCGTGGCCGTGGGCACGAATGTCAATTGCATTGACCCGAACGCCGCCAAGTCGAAGGAATATCTGCAAACTCTCGACGACGTGCTGCGCGACCGGTTGCTGCCGCTGGGTGTGCCGGTCGTGAATGGGCTGCCCTTCGGTCACACTCGCGACAATGCGACACTGCCCATGGGCCTGCAGGCGACGCTGGACGGCATGAACGGAGATTTGATTATCAACGAGGCTGCGGTGGTGTAGCAGCGCGGGAAGGCCCGGCCGCAATGCCGCTACTGTATGATGTAACGGTCGGCAAAAGTAACGTTGTGGCGGCGGACATCGAGAGAATTCAGCATGCTCAAGGCGTCGCGCGCGGAGATTTTGGCCGGCGCATGCTTGTTCAACTGGCGCGAGCCGTGCGCGGGGAGCGGTTGCCCGAGGTATTCAGCGAGAACATTCCGATATTCTGCCGTCAAAACGGCCAGCGCCGGCGCCATGCGCAGTTGTGCCAGTTCAAGGTCGCGTAATTTGATTTGCAGGATTTCCACCTGGTGCGTGAAATCGAGATTTTTAATGACGCCTTGCAGGGAAATTTCCTCGCGCACCGGCAGGCTGTTCGTATTCCTGCGGTAATCCACGGCCACACTCAAAATTTCGTCCAGCTTTTCCTGGCTCGTCGGTGCGTTCCATTGCGGGCCGGGGCTGCGCGAGTCGAAGACGATGCTTTGCAGCGCCCACCATTTTTCCACCTCGAGCGCCGTGGTGAAATTTTCATGGTACGCCGACCAGAAGGCGGTTTGCCAATTGTAATAACGCGGCAGCAATTGGAGCATTGTCCGCATTTTTTCCGGGCCGTTGCGCAAGCCCAACAAATCGTCCACAAACAGTTGCGCACTGGCGTCATAGGCGCCGCCGTCATTGCCGTAAAGCTGGTCGTCCGTCGGCCAGCTCAATTGCGTGAAGGTCAGGATGGAGTAGTCGTGAAAAACCGTGCGCGCATGGGCCAGCGAGTCCATGCCATGGTCCGTTGTATTTTCGACATTCATGGGCATGCCGTTCACGGCCTGGTCCGGAGTGGAGAGGATTAATTGCTTAAAATTTCCATCGAGCAATTCCTGCGTGAGGCCCTGGATGAGCCAGGCCGGAACTTCCGCGGAACGGTCCGTGGCATAACGGTTGGCATATTCCAAAAGCAGGACGCCGGTCAGCGCGCGGGCCAGGCGGTCGCGCGGCAGGGTATCGGGAAGCAGGACGTTGTAGTTCCAACCATTGTCGAAGCGGCTGGAGAAGATTTGGATATTTTCATCCAGCGATTGCGCCGGGTGGAGGGCGAGGAAAATTTTCCCGCCCCACGGTGCGGACGGGTCCACGCCAATCTTTTGCAAAAGCGATTCGCGGACGCGGTCGGCCGAGACCGCCAGCAAGGCCGGTTCCAGCCGGACGATATCCACATTGGTGTCCGTCTCAAGGATCGGGCCCAGCGAGGACACTTCAGGTGTGGCAGTGACAACAAATTGGCCGGAACTGCTATTGGCGGAAACAACGCCCGGTAACGGAAAATCAGCCCGGGCGAACGGCGGCAAGGAAATCGCGAAGAAAAGCGCGAGCAAAGCAGCCAAGGACGGACGCGGACGCATTAGTCCGTATTCATCCACACTGGGATTTCCGCAAGGTAAAATGCCTGAACGCACTGAGCATATATACTGCCGGAGTTTGGGCGGGATGTCTATAGAAACATTCGAGAAATAGGGTTGGAACCTGAATCCGGGCCAATTAACCTTTGGCCCGATGCGCCGCCTAGACCGTTATTTATTCCGTGAATTGCTTACGCCTTTGGCGTACTGCCTCTTCGGCATCCAATCGCTGGTGATTTTCTTCACCGTAATTAGCGATGGAAAAATCCAGGATGCGAAACTGCATTTTTTTGAAGCGATTGAATATGGGGCGGCGGCTTCGATGGAATATCTGACAATTATTTTTCCGATTTCCCTGTTGCTGGCCCTGCTGATGTCACTGACTCACCACGCGCGCCACAATGAAATTACAGCGATGAGGGCGGCAGGCATCAGCTTATGGCGAATCTGCCTTCCCTATTTCATAGTGGGGCTGGTGATGAGCGTGCTTTTGTTTTATTTAAATGAAAAAGTCGTGCCGCGTTGCCTGGCGAGGGCGGACCATTTGGTTCATCGTGATAACGGCGTCGCCGCGAAAGGGCCGATGAAATTGGATTTTGCCAACGAACAGGCGCATCGAAAATGGATGATCAATGATTACCATGCCGCCACCGGAGAGATGCGTGGGATCGAAGTAGTGGAAACTGACACGAATGGGACTGACACCCATTTCTATGCCGACCGGGCAATCCATACCAACGGGGTGTGGATGTTCTACAATGTAAATGAGGTGCGAAACAATGTTCCTTATTTGAGTACCAATGTTTTGGCCATGCCTGCATTTGACGAAACCCCTGAGGAAATTAATGCTGAGGTGAAGATTGGGCTATATTTATCGCCAGATACCGTGCGCAGCCCGAACATTCCGCTTCACGAAATCTTTTTATACCTCCGGTGGCATCCGAATTTGCCGCGTAGCGATAGAGGACGGTTGCTGACCGATATGCAGGAACGATTTGCGATGCCGTTGACGTGTCTGGTGGTCGCGTTCATTGCGATACCGTTTGGCGCGGCGCCGGGCCGGCGAAACCTTTTCTTTGGCGTAGCAGGAAGTATCTTTATTTGTTTCGCCTATTTTGTGCTTCAGCGGGTATGCCTGGCCTTTGGCTCGGGTGGGACATGGCCGCCCTGGCTGGCCGCGTGGCTGCCCAATTTATTCTTTGGCGCCCTGGGACTGTTTTTGACGGTGCGGATTCGATAAAACGCTTTTTTCATGGAGACGGCGCCTCCAAGGACATAAAATCCGCGGAGGGTGAACGACGAAATTGCGAAATTGAAAGAGCGGCTGGAGCGGCTGCAATTGCTGTATCAGGTCAGCAACGTCATTCACTCGACGCTGGAGGCGCAGGAAGCTCTGCAATTGATCGTGACGGAAGGCGTGCGCC
>JASHZU010000527.1 GCA_030042375.1 Verrucomicrobiia bacterium | reverse complement strand
CCGCAAATCGCGGCGCCCCTGTTCGCCATGATTGTGGTGATTCTCATTACCGCCAAGCTGACCGGCGGGATTGGTTTGAAAGCGTTCGGCTCAGATGTTTATGGCGGCAAAAAATACGTTTTTTTAATCGTGGGAATCCTCGGCTATTTTGCGCTGACAGCGCGGCCCATTCCCCCGGAAAAGGCAAGGCGATACGTTACTTTTCTTTTGATCGGGGGAACATTGGCTTTCATCCAGGATTTTTATTGGATCGCCCCGGGGTTCCTGCATCCGATTTATTGGATTATCCCACCTCTTTCTGTTGGTGACATCGAGGTCGGCACCACACGCCTGGTCGGGACCGGATGGGCGGCAACGGCGTTTGTGAGTGTTTTGGTTGCCCGTTATGGCGTCCGCGGCATTTTTATGACGGACAAACTCTGGCGTCCGATTGCTTTCTTCATTTCCTTCGTCCTGATTTTTTTCGGCGGTTTCCGGTCGGCGCTGATTATGACCATAGGCCTGATCGTGATGCAATTCTTCCTGGAAGGATTGCACCGGACGAAATTGATGCCTTTTTTTGTCATTTTTGCCATCGGCGCTGCCGTGGCGGTTTTTCCCCTGGGGGACAAGCTTCCGTTCACCTTTCAGCGAACTTTGGCTTTTTTGCCTGACAACATGATTCGTTTGTCGCCGGAGGCCCGGCTTGCCGCCGAGGGCAGCACCCAGTGGCGCCTGGATATGTGGGGGGCACTGCTGCCGCAAATCCCAAAATATCTTCTCCTCGGAAAAGGTTATACCCTGACCAGCGAGGATTTCGCCTTGATGGGAACAGATTCTGCCTTCCAGTCCTCTCCCGATGCCGCCAACCAGGGCCTGGCTGTTTCCGGCGATTATCATAGCGGCCCGTTGTCGGTGATTATCCCCTTTGGCATCTGGGGGGCCATCGCGTTTCTTTGGTTTTTTTGGGTTAGCATGCACGCGATGTATTGCAATTTCCGTTACGGCGACCCCGCTTTGCAAACGCTGAATACGTTTCTTTTTTCCTATTACACTGTCGGCATGATTAGCTTCCTTTTTATTGCCGGTGCTTTTAACACCGGTATGTTGGGTTTCTGCGGCACCCTGGGCCTGAGCGTCGCCATCAATCGCGGTGTTTGTCGCGCGCCCATCCGGGCCACTAAAAACGTTCCTTTCAAAGCGCGCTTTGCCGGCGTGCGCGCAAGGCCGCAGCCTGCTTTTCAAAATCGAGGGACAGATCCACGGCCGCTTTGAACCGTTAACGTTTCAAATTTGCCATCCTTTGAAACCTAAACTCCTGATTATCGAATTATGGCGCCTGGGCGACCTCGTCATTGCCACGGCTTTCCTGCGCGCCGCAGTGGAGCGGTTTGACGTAACTCTGCTGGCCAAACCTTATGCACTGGATGTACAACAGCGCCTCTGGCCTGACGTCAAAATTTACCCTTTCGAAGCCCCCTGGACCGCTTTCAACAACAAATACCAGCTCTGGCGCTGGCCTCTCCTGGAAATGATTCGCCTGCGCCAGTCACTGGCGGCCGAGCATTTCGATGTTGGTTTCTCTGCCCGCTGGGACCCCCGCGACCATTTGCTTTTAAAAATTATCGGCGTGAAAGAACGCATCGGCTTCCCGCGCGTCGGCAGCGGGATTTTTCTGACGCGGCCGATCACCCGGCCTGCTCCGGAATCGCACCGCTACGAAAGCTGGCGCGTCATGGGCAAAACGCTGGGCCTTGACCTGCCTCCGCGCGACCAATTGGCTCCGCCGCCGCCCAACCACGAGAAGACGATTTTGCTGCACAGCGGCGCTTACCGGCCCGTCCGGGTTTGGCCGCTGGAAAACTGGCGCCGGCTGGCCAGTCATTTTCGCCAAAAAAATTACACCGTCCAGGTGGTTTGCGATCCCGACCAGGAAAGCTGGTGGAAGCAAAACGGCGAAACCAGCGTGGCCGCTCCCACCACCGTCACAGAACTCATCAAGTTGACCGACCACGCCGGCGCGATCATCGGCAATGACTCCGGCCCCGGGCACCTGGCCGCCCTTTGTGGTGTGCCCACCTTTACTATCTTCGGCCCCCAATTGCCCGAATGGTTCGCGCCCTTGCATCCCCGCTCTGAATGGATTGAAGGCAAGGCCTGCCCTTTCAAACCCTGCTCGGATTCTTGCCGCTTTCCCAAACCCTTTTGCATCCAGAACCTCTCGGAAGAGGAAATTTGGCGGCTGGCCGAACGGTTTGTTGAAAAAAATTTCGCCGCCAACGGCGCCGCCACGGCCAATACCGCGGACCCAAAACCCATCACCAAACAAAATGGAATGCTTGTTTAAAAGTCCTTTGTAGAAAATACAGGCCATTAAACCATTTTGATTTTATGCTCAACCCTACAAGGATTTGGATTCTGCTTTCCACGCTCTTGAGCGCCGCCGGCTGGATTTTATCGGCCTTTCACCTGTTAAATTCCCTCGGCTATGGAATTCTCTTCGGTCTGGCAGCCATCATCTTGATTGTTATTTGGCGGCAACAATCAAAATCGCAACCGCAAAAAAATCCAAGGCCATGGCTTCACACCTTGCTGCGCCGTTTTAAACGACCCGCGCCGCTTCTCTTCCTGGTGCTGGCATCTTTGACGCTGCTGGCCGGGGCCTTATATACGCCCTCCAATGGCAATTCCACCGCCTACCGCATTCCACGCGTGATGCACTGGCTGGCGGACGAACAATGGCACTGGATTCATACACTCGATGTCCGGATTAACATCGCCGGGTGCGGAATGGAATGGTTCTTCACCCCCATTCTCCTGTTGACTAGGGACGACCGTTTTTTTTATTTGCCGAACTGGTTTTCCTTTTTGCTTCTGCCGGGTTTGATTTACAGCGTCTTCATCCGCATGCGGATTTCCCCGCGGGTCGCGTGGTGGTGGATGTGGCTGCTGCCCTCGGGCTGGTGTTTCATCATGCAAGCGGGATCAACGATCAATGACAGCTTTTCGGCGGTTTATGCCCTGGCCGCGCTGGATTTTGCGTTACGCGCGCGTAAAAGCCAAAACGTGGGGGATGTTTGGTTTTCACTATTGTCAGCCGCATTGGCTACCGGCGTAAAGCAAAGCGACATCCTTTTGGCCGTGCCAGGATTGATTGCCCTCTGGCCCAGTGCGCGATTAGTGTTGAAACGGCCATTTTCCTTCACGCTAATCGGTGCCTTGTGCCTCTTGATTTCCATTGTGCCGACGGTTCTTTTCAATTTGAAATACGCCAAAAATTGGGTGGGTATATCTTCGACCTCCTGGGGCACCACGGAATTGCATACGCCTTTTTGGGGTATCGTTGGAAACATTTTCTGCATGACGGTGCAAAATCTCAAGCCTCCCATTTTCCCGTTCGCTGAACCCTGGAATGCCGCCATGCACCATTTTCTCAAGACCCCTTTTGGCGCGCATTTCACCGGCTTTGAGGACTTTGGGCATTTGACTTTTGCCGTCGGTGAATCGGCTGCGCCGCTGGGAATGACCATTTGCCTTTTGCTTCTCGTTTCGGTTTTTGCGGCGTGGCTCTGCCAACGAACTTTGCCGATGCGCGTGGCGGTGAGCCCTGATCCATTGGTAACGCTGCTAAAATGGGTGCCCTGGCTCTTGCTCCTCGCCTTTATGGCA
>JASHZU010000526.1 GCA_030042375.1 Verrucomicrobiia bacterium | reverse complement strand
TGTGGTCGTCAACGAAGAAGACATTTTGCACGTCGTCTCGAAATGGACTGGCGTTCCGCTCAAGCGGATGGGCCAGGACGAAGCAGCGCGGCTGTTGAACGTCGAAAACGAAATGGAAAAGACCGTCATCGGCCAGCGCGAAGCGGTCACGGCCATTTGCAAGGCATTGCGGCGGTCACGGGCGGACTTCAAAGATCCGAAGCGGCCCATCGGGACGTTCCTGTTGCTCGGGCCGACGGGCGTGGGCAAAACCTTGCTCGCGAAGACCCTGGCCGAACAGATGTTCGGCGACGGAAAATCGCTGATTCATTTGGACATGAGCGAATACATGGAGAAATTCAATGTGTCGCGGCTCATCGGCTCGCCGCCGGGCTACGTCGGCTACGAAGAAGGCGGCCAGCTCACGGAAAAAGTGCGGCGCAATCCGTACTCCGTGGTGCTGTTCGACGAAGTCGAAAAAGCGCACCCGGATGTGTGGAACATTTTGCTGCAAATCCTCGAAGAAGGAAAATTGACGGACAATGTGGGCCGCGTCGTAAATTTCCGCAACACGATCATCCTGATGACGTCGAACGTCGGCTCAGACACGATTAAACGGCAAAGCACCCTCGGGTTCTCGCCCATCACGGACGAGGCGAGCTACGAGAAGATGCGTGAGCGCATTATGGACGAAGCCCGGCGCACGTTCCGTCCGGAATTTTTGAACCGCCTGGACGATGTGATTGTGTTCCGCTCGTTCACAAAGCCGGACCTGATCCAGATCCTGGATTTGGAAATCGAGAAAGTTTTGCAACGGCTGCGCCACAAGAACATCAAAGTGGAGCTGGACGAAAAGGCGAAGAATTTTCTCGTCGAGAAAGGCTACAACCCCGACTTCGGCGCCCGTCCCATGCGCCGGGCCGTGGAGCGTTTCCTGGAAGACCCGCTGGCAGAGGAAATCCTTAAAGGCGGCTTGCACGAAGGCGAGACAATCCTGGTGAGCGCCGAAGCCGAAAAGCTGACGTTCCACCAGAAAGCCGCCCCTGCGGATGCGGTAGCGAATTAATCCCTGCCCTAACCGGCAACAAAAGCGCCCGTGGCCACAACCGCGGGCGCGATAATTTCCTAATGAAAGTACGTTTATATATTAAGCCATGGTGTGGCTGGTGCCACGAAGCCATGGAATGGCTCGACGAGCGGAATATCCCCTATGAAAAGCTCGATGTGAGCGCGAGTGAAAGCACCTACCAGGAAATGGTCAAAATTTCCGGGCAGACCCTCGCGCCGGTGATGGATGTGGATGGAGAAGTCCTCGCCGATTTTGGCACAGACGAGCTGGCGAAGTTTTGGAAGAAAATTGCGCCAACCGGGAAATCCGCATAGGCCGAGTGGATTGGCCTGACTCCAGGCCATTTTCCAACATTGTGAGCTCGGCAAAAAATGAATTCTTTGTCATTTTTCGGTTTTTTCTCGCTTCATGTTGTTTCAGGGATTAAATCTAAGCCCCGGATTTGTCCAAAATATGAAAATGAAAATTGCCTCCTGCCTCGGCGCTTTGCTGTTCACGTTATCCTTAAACGCGCAGAACGCCCCGCTGACGGCGGGTGCTGCGATTCCCCTGCCCGGCACCAGCGGCGGATATGATTTTATCCAGTTCGACAGCGCCGGAAATCGCCTGTTGCTCGGCCACGAAGGCAACCAATCGTTCGATGTGTACGATCTGAATTCGCAGAAATTAACCGTAGTGCCCACCAGCACGTCGCAGGATGCGGCGACAGACGTGAAAAACAATTTGTATTATGTCAGCGGCAATGACCCCGGCCACCTGGCGATTGTGGATGCCAAAACGCTCACCGTATCAGGTGAAGTCCCTCTGGATTCGGACACCGACCTGATTGGTTATGATCCGCAAACCGGTCTGGTCCACCTTTGCAATGATAAAGCCCCGGAACAATGGGTGATTGACCCCGTGGCCAAGAAAGTGGTGGCGACGATTACCTTTAACGGCACGGGCATGGAAGACATGGCGTTGGATGTGAAAAACCGGCGGCTTTACCAGGCAGTGAAAGGCACCAGCACCATCGGCGTGGTGGATTTGGACAGCAATAAAATTTTGGCGCAGTGGCCGCTCGCGCCGGACAAAGGGCCGCATGGAATTGATTTGGTCCCCGACTCAGACGGATTGCTGGTGGCGTGCGCGAGCAATTTGGTTTTGATGAGCACGAGCACCGGGAAAGTGCTGGCGACCGCGCCGATTGGCGCGCGCGTGGATGAAATGACCTATGACCCGGGCCTGCACGCGGCCTATTGCGCGAGCCGCGTGGGCAAAATCTCGGTGATCGGGGTGGGCGCGGATACCCTGACGCCTGCGGGCGAGGTGCCGGATGGGAACCGGATTGGCGATATCACGGTGGATCCGGCCACGCACACGGTTTGGATTGCCTATGCCAAGGGCGACCAGTGCTACGTGCAGCCATTTACGCCGAACCAAAAGTAGTGGGGTCGTACATTAAGTCGGCGACCGATATTTTTGGTTACAGGTTGGATCACGAGTGTTTTTTGAGATGAACTCATTTGACATAGGAATTTATCTGCGACTGCTGGCGTGCATCGGTATCGTTGCCGTCCTTTGGCTGTTGTTTTTGTTATTGGCGCGAGAGTGGGTTAAGAGTGACCTTAGAAACCGGGGTTTTCGGCCTATTCGAGTACGCTGGTGGCCCTGGACATTGTGGCCAGCCTGGGGGCCCGCATTTCGAGTGCGGTATGCCGATGCCGAAGGCTCGGTTCATTTGGCGTTTTGCGGAGTCTATGCCTGGCAGCGGCGTGGTGTCACGTGGCGGAAAGACAAAATCGTAGGCCTGGCCTAGGCCAAAGGCGGCCAGTGCTTTGCGCAGCCGTTTACGCCGGCTCAAAAGTAACGTGCGGGATAACGACTACGGTGAGTATTAAGTGGGTTCTTGTAAGTGCCCCTGCAATTCACGAATAAGAGCAACAATATCGGAAGCGGCCTGCTCCTTCAGCCATTGCCCATCTGCCAACTTTACTTTGCTATTTAGGTAAAAGATAGAAACCTCATCGCCAAATTTCTCAGCATTTTCAATGGCTGCTGCGAACGCTGCTTCGTGACCAATCAGCACCCTCTCGTCAATACCAACCCAGACACCGTTTCCTTGCCACCGCCAACCAGCGACCGCATTTGCGA
>JASHZU010000525.1 GCA_030042375.1 Verrucomicrobiia bacterium | reverse complement strand
GCCCATTTCCTCGAACAAAATCGGATTGCCGAAACCGCCGCGGCCATCTGCCGCCACAAGCATCTCTGGTTTTTGATGCAATCCCACACTCAACGCGCCTTTGACGCCTTCCTCAGCCTTGTGCGCCAGTTTTAAGGCAACATTGCCCTTGGGCAAACGGCGAAGGAAATTCTGAAAATCCCGCGAGAGCTTGTTGTAATTCGGATTCGTAATCAGCTTGTTCAAATAATGCGAAATGGCGCCGACGTTTTTGGCGATGCTCCATTCGTTATCATTGAGGATGCCGATGAACCGCTTCGTGGTGTGCCCGATGTTATTGAGCGCTTCAAAAGAAATGCCGTTGGTCAGCGCGGCGTCGCCAAAAATACAAACGATGTTCTCATTCGAGCCGCGTTTATCGCGGCCGGCGGCCATGCCGAGCGCGGCGGAAAGGGCCGTGCCCGCGTGACCGGCGCCATAACAATCATGTTCGCTCTCCGTGCGCAGGGCGAAACCGTTCAAGCCGTCCGTCTGGCGGATGGTGCGGAAACGGTCCTTGCGGCCGGTCAGGATTTTATGCACGTAAACCTGGTGGCTCACGTCCCAAACCAGCTTGTCCTTGGGCGTATTAAAGACGCGATGCAGGGCGATGGAGAGTTCCACCACACCGAGGTTGGGTCCCAAATGCCCCCCGTTTTTTGCCAGGCCGGCGATTAATTCTTCACGGATTTCCTTCGCGAGTTCCTGAAGCTGCGGGAGCGTCAGTTTTTTGACGTGTTCCGGTGTATCAACCATGTCCAAGTAACGACTCATATTGTGTTTACCATGAAGCGCCGGCTCAATATGTCAAGCTTCGCGCTCCGTTTCTTCCGTTTCAAATGGCTTTAATTTCATCTCTTTATCGGCAGTTTTCTCCAATTGTTGAATCTTTAACTCCGCTTCCGACAGCTTTTCCCGGCAGGTTTTCACGAGTTTTGAACCTTCCTCATATTTTGCCAGGAGCGTTTCCAGCGGCAGGTCGTCGGATTCCATTGCCTCAACGATGCCTTCCAGTTTTTTCAAGGCCTCCTCGAACGGCAATTGATTCGCCGGATTATTCCCGGCCGACTTTGATGAATTGGCCACGAGACTAAGACTAAATTATTCTCCCCTCCAAGTCCAGTATGAATCAATTAACGCTCCGCCTTGCTAACGACTTCACCATTCTTTAGGCGTGTTTTGAGTTTTTGCCCCGCTTTGACCTTTCTCGCGTCCTTCAGAACTTCCCCGGTCGTCGCATCCATGGTAATGGAATAACCACGCGACAGCACCTGCTCCGGGCCAAGAACATTTAAGCGACGCTCAATTTGCCGCAACTGCTCGCGGCGCTGTTTCAAAAATTGCGAAGGACGGATGCGATGCAATCGTTCTGATAAATTCTGAAGAACCACTCGCGAATGCCGGGCGCGATGTCTCAGGCAGCGCGATAAATCATTTTGCAAATCATCCAGCCGCTGCTGCCAGCTTTGAAATTTCCGCCGCGGATGCGCGCGTGTGAGGCGTCCAGCATGGTGCTCAACTAGAAATTGTTTACCCGAAAGTTGCCGTCGGATTAACTGCTGCAATCTCTCCCCATATTGCCCCAGAGATTTGCAGCTCGAAAAAACGCCCTCGGTAATGATTTCGGCAGCGGCGCTGGGAGTCGCCGCGCGAAGGTCGGCCACAAAATCGGCAATCGTGAAATCCACTTCATGCCCAACGGCAGAAACAACCGGGATTACCGATTCAAAAATGGCCCGCGCCACCATCTCTTCATTGAACGCCCACAAATCTTCCAACGACCCGCCGCCGCGCGTCACAAGAATCAAATCGAGCTTGCCAAACTCATTCAGCAGCCGAATGGCATTCGCAATTTCCCGCGCCGCACCATCCCCCTGCACACGGCAGGGCGCGAGAATGATCTCCAGGCTGGGATTGCGGCGTTGAATGACATGCAGAACGTCTCGGATAGCCGCACCGGTCCGCGATGTGACCAACCCAATGCGCTGGGGAAATCTCGGCAATGGACGTTTGCGCTCAATTGCAAACAGCCCTTCCGCCGTCAGCTTTTGCTTCAGTTTTTCAAAAGCGACTTGCAGCGCGCCGACGCCCTGCAATTCCACCGCCCGAACAATGAGCTGATATTGTCCACGCGGCTCATAGACCGTCAGATCGCCCTGCAACAAAATCTTTTGCCCGTCAGAAATGAGTTCACGATGCGGAACGGCTTCGTTGCGAAAGAGTACGCAAGCGATTTGCGCGTTGGCATCCTTAAGCGTGAAATAGAGATGGCCGGAGGACTGGGCGCGAAAATTCGTCACCTCGCCGCCCACCCAGACCTGGCCAATTTGCTTTTCCAGCAACCGCCGGATTTGTTCCGTCAATTCGCCGACAGAAAAAACTTTCCGCGTTTGCTCCACCGGAAACAATTCACCGAAATCCCACTGTGATTTGGATTGCTTGCTCATTTAACTTCTATCCCCACGGGGCAATGGTCGCTTCCCAAAACCTTGTTGCGGATGAAAGCTTTTTTCAATCGCGGCCGCAGCGATTTTGAAATGAGAAAATAATCCAGCCGCCAGCCGACGTTCCGCGAGCGCGCACCGCCAAAAACGCTCCACCAGGTATAATGTCCCCCACCCTTCTCAAATTCGCGGAATGTATCCAGGAAACCTGTGTTTACAAACGCCGTAAAACCGGCGCGTTCCTCCTGCGTGAACCCATGATTATGAACATTCGATTTGGGGTTGGCTAAATCAATCTCCGTGTGGGCTACGTTCAAATCGCCGCAGAAAATGACCGGTTTCTTTTTTTCCAATGCTTTGAGGTACGCCAGAAAATCGCGGTCCCATTTCTGGCGATAAGTGAGCCGTGACAAATCCCGCTTGGAATTGGGCACATACACATTGACGAGAAAAAAGTCCGGAAACTCCGCCGTCTGCACCCGGCCTTCGCCGTCGTGCTCGGAAATTTCTATACCGTTGGTTACTTTCACCGGCGTCACCTTGGTAAAAATCACCGTGCCGGAATATCCCTTGCGCGGCGCGCTGTTCCAGTAAGTCGTATACTGGCGCGGCCAAAGTTGCTCCACGTCATCCTGGCTGCTTTTGATTTCCTGGAGGCAGAGAACATCCGGACGCTCGGCATCGAGAAATTCCAAGAAATTTTTCTTCAGCACCGCGCGCAGGCCGTTGACATTCCAGGAAATCAGTTCCATGACCTAAGAATATTGAAACTTTTTTCAAATAGAAACTGTCTATATTGGTATCAATACAGTTTTCGGATGAAAGTGTTCGGGCCCATTTTAAGAGTTCTCGCCCTGGGTATTTTGATGCCTGTGCCAAATGCCATTGCAGAAACGCCCTCTTCTCTCCCCTCATTGCAAACGCTCCTTCAGAACGTGATGCAAACTTCCGCCCAGGAAACCCCGCAATATCACATTTTCAACCAGCACTACTATTACCTGCGCGATAAGGTCACAGATTTTTTTGATGGCGACGGAAATTTAAAGTCGCACCAGGATAGCCTCAGTACAAATAATCCCATCCCCTCGGCTGTCATTCATAGGCCGCAGCCCGCGCGGCGGATGGCCTACGGAAAACAGGGCGATACCGGCGCCAGCATCAATGGCGTTGCCCTCGGGAAAAAGGAAGATTTGATTAACCCGGATTTGGTCAAGCGTTACACCCTTACCATCGTTGGTCGTCAGACCTTTAATGGCCGACCGACCGTGGTCGTAGATTTCAAGCCTGCCAGCAGCAATTTGCCCGTCTTCAATATCAAAGACCGCTTTCTGAATTGTGTCGCCGGTCGCGCCTGGGTGGATGAAGCGGAATATCAACTGGCAAAAGTGGACCTACATTTGACGCAAAAAGTCAGCGTGCTCGGCGGCCTGGCCGGGACGGTCTCAAAGTTCACCTTTTCGTTTGAGCGCGATCGCACACCAGACGGCTATTGGTACACACAGTACATGCACTGGCACCTCGAAGCCCACGAAGCAATGATTTCGCGTATCGTGGACCATGTCGAGCGGGTCACTGGTTTGCAAAAAATGCGGTAAGGCACGTTGACGCTGCCGCTACTGGCGGTTAATTTAATGCACTAATGATCGCCAACCTCGCCAGCAAGCAGGCATCCGCGCCGAATTTTCGCGTGGGCGACGAACGTCTCGTCAAACTGACGCCCGGCGCCGCGCAGAAGGTTTCCTCCCTTCTCACCAAGCAGGGTCGTCCCAACGGCGTCCTGCGCGTGGCAGTCGTCGGCGGCGGTTGTTCCGGGTTGCAATATAAAATGGATTTGCAGGATGGCCCGGCCAGCCGCGATATCCTCGTGGAAAGCGCGGGCGTGCGCGTAGTCGTGGATCCCAAGAGCGC
>JASHZU010000524.1 GCA_030042375.1 Verrucomicrobiia bacterium | reverse complement strand
TTGTCGAGAGCCGCATATTGGAGATGACCCAGGACACGCTTCCGCAATGGCTTGAGCGATACCATGCTGTTTTGGTGACGCAACGGGATTTCATTATTGACCCCTATGAGCCTGCGGAGACTTTTTATCTGGTCAGGCTGGAAAATCGTTAGCGAGACAGATTCCGCGCCGGTGAACGCTTAATCGTTGGAGATTTTTTGGGAACCGAGTTCGAGGCGGATGCGCCCGAGCAATAGCACAACCACTTCCAAGGCCAGGAAACGCATAAGGAGGTCCCAGAGCCAGACGCCCAAATGCGAAAAGTTTACAAACGGACTTTCAACGTTTTGTACCAGAGCCCAGGTGACGGCCGATAGGGCGGCAGCAGCAGTTCCCCAGCGTTGATTGATAACGAGGGTCATGATGGCGGCAGGAATCATATAAAACGGCAACAAGGATACGGCAACGCCAGTCAGGTAATCAGTCACGGCTACAGCCGTCAAAACGACCAGGCTTAACAGGAGGGTCGCTTTGTTCGCCAGAAATTCATCGAGCAGGGGCTGCCGGGTGGCAAGCGAGGCGGCGTTTCCGGCCACGAACCAGGCTTTAACCTGGCGATAGGTTCGCAGCCAGGGCAGAGGCAGGAACTCAAACAAAGCGCGTTTGGCCGAATCTTTATAGCACAGCAATGAACCCGCCAGATGATGATAAAGACGCTCCAGCAACCCTGGTTCTCCGCCCTCAAGCGGCTCGCTTGGATGGTTGAAATTTTGGCGGCGCAAACGGTTCCAACGATTGCCAAACCGCTGCAGCTTTTCCATCACGCGTTCGTCGGCCCCGTTATTGGAAACGCGCCGGCGCGCGATTTTACCGCGCCGCAGGTATTCGTGTTGTGGCGAGCGAAATACCGCGGAGAGATCAGCTCCTTCCAAGTTGAGCATCTTTTCATCAAATTCAATTTTCAGGAATTGGCAAATGCCACGGCAGGTTTCTTCCGTGCGATCAATCAAATCCGCGTACGTTACATGATGAACGCGCCGGCCGGAGCGGGCCAGGGCGACAGCCCCATGAATCATCTGTTCCTGGTAATAAATCAGGCGGTTCAGCGTTCCAGGCCGGCGGAAGAAGCGCGATTCGCGGGAGGCGTCCTGGATGCTGCGATGGATTTCCACAGGGTCGCGCCAAATCAAAATAAAGGAGGAGCCGGGATGATGTTTGGCCAGTTGCGGGAGGCGGATGCAATAGAACGGGGATTTTTCACCGAACATCCGGGCGTCTTTGCCCTCCGCAAAAGAGCGATATAAATCTTCCGGGGTGCGGACATTTTCCAAGCCATTGAGCTTTTCACCGAAAGCAAGGCGATGGCGCGAGAGCGATCGGCTGAAAAATTCCAGCCGGGTAAGCCAGTCGCGCTGAAAACGCAAGCCGGATAACGCTTCGGGAAAGTCCCAGGCATCGCATTCATACATCAGCCCGATTTGCGGATGCTGGTTCAGAAGAGCATAAAGCAAGGACGTGCCGGAACGCAAAGGACCGACTACAAAAACAGGTGTCGACGTTAAAACCATCTGTTAATGGGCCGCTTTTAGAGCAGCGCTAAAATAGCTCGCTTTATTCATTTTGGCAAGAAAAATGCCCAAAAAACTGCGTTTTTTTCGGGACAGTTACAATGACTTGAACCGTTGGGCGATGGGCACAAGCCGGCCCATGCCGAAGGCGCGTGGGGAAATTTTCAAGCCGGGAGCGGCCTGCCGCCGTTTGTATTCGGTAAAATTAATTTTGTTGATGACGTCGTGGACCATGGCCGCATCAAAGCCTTTTTTGATGATTTGTTCACGGCTGAGATTTTTCACGACGTATAAATCCAGGATGGCATCCAGGGTTTCGTAAGGCGGCAATGAATCCTGGTCTTTTTGGTTCGGTCGCAATTCGGCGCTGGGCGGTTTATCAATGGAATTTAATGGAATAATTTCGCGCTCCCGGTTTACCCAACGGGCGATTTTATAAATGTCCGTCTTAAAAACATCGGCGATGGGGCCGAGCGCGCCGTTCATGTCGCCATAAAGTGTGCAATAGCCGACAGCCATTTCCGATTTGTTGCCTGTGGTCAAAACCAGCGAGTTGAATTTGTTCGAAAGCGCCATGAGGGTCGTCCCGCGCAGGCGCGATTGCAAGTTTTCCTCGGTCTGGTCCGGCTTCAACTTCGCGAAAATGTTTTTCAATTGTTCTTCCGCAGCCAGAAAGACCGGTTCAATCGGCAGCAACTCAAAGCGGATGCCAAGATTTTTAGCCAGCGCCTCAGCGTCAGTTAAGCTGCCTTCGCTGGAATAGCGGGCTGGCATGGCTACGCCAAGAACATTTTCTTTGCCCAGCGCGTCTGCGGCCAAAACAGCCGTCAGCGCCGAATCAATGCCGCCGGACAAACCCAGGATGACCGATTTGAAGCCGCATTTTTGCACATAGTCGCGAATGCCCAAAGACAGTGCGGAAAAAATCTGCGCTTCGCGCGGCGAGAAATCACAGGCCGCGCCAGTTGGCGGCGCAGAGGCGGCCAAATCGGCCACAAAAATATCTTCGGCGAAGCCTTTGCCCATGGCGATGATATTGCCGTGGGCATCGAGCGCTACGCTGCGGCCATCGAAAATTAATTCATCGTTCGCGCCGACAAGATTGACGTGGGCGAGGGGGATTTTTTCATCGCGAGCAACGCGCCGGAGCATTTCCAGGCGCACGTTTTCTTTGCCGTCGTGCCAGGGCGACGCTGAAACGTTCACCACGAGATTGGCCCCCTGGGCGATGGCTTCCTTGACCGGATCATGCCGATAAAGGCGTTCTGGCCAGAAATCTTCGTCATTCCAAATATCTTCGCAAATGGTAACGGCCAATTTGCGGCCGTTGAATTCGAAGGGCGTGATTTTTTTGGCCGGCTCAAAATACCGGTCTTCGTCAAAAACATCGTAGGTGGGCAAAAGACACTTGGTGGTGCGCCAGATGATTTTTCCATTTTGCAAAATCGCCGCGGCATTTCGCAGGGCGCGGCCGGGGCGCTCCGGGTTTCGATCTACATAACCAGTGCAGAGCGGGACGGGACCCGTTTGCTTGGCGACGGTGTCGAGGGCGGCAAGATTGGCGTCAATGAAATCGTCCCGCAGGAGCAAATCGCGGGGAGGATAGCCGCAGAGGAACAGCTCCGGGGCGAGAACGAATTCCGCACCCAGGGCAACGGCTTTTTCGTACCCGGCCAAGAGTTTTTTTAAGTTGGCCGTGAAATCGCCGATCGTCGAGTTGAGCTGGAGAAAGCCAATTTTCATCTATCATTTGCGATGAACGCACCGCAATTCACTGTAATCGTAAAGCGAAAACCGGAAATCGTAAATCTATTCTATGCTGTGCATGGCTTCGGCCATGTTAGCCAGGTGTTGTTCCAGGGTAAACCGGCGCAGGAAAATATCGCGCAGGGGCCGGCTTAGGTCGCTGACGCTGAGCTCACGGAGTTTCCCGGCGATTTGCGCGGGGGATTTTAAATCAACAAACCCGGGATAATTGTCCGGGAACATCTCAGGAATGGCGCGCCAGCGCGTAGTGATGATTGGCAGGCCAAAGGCCATGGCTTCCATCAGGCTGGCCGGCTGGCCCTCCGCGAGATAGTAGGAGGGGAAACAGTAGATATCCGCATTGCGCAGCTCCTGGTTTTTCCGTTCATCGGAAACAAACCCGAGGAGAGTGACGGCGTTTTGGAGATTCCGCCGCCAAATAAAATCACGCAATTCTTTTTCCTCTATATCTGAAGCAAAGGCGCCAATCAAGGTGAGGCGGAAACGCAGGGTGGATCCTTCGGCAGCGAGCTTTTCATTTGCCAGGGCGATGCCTTCCACCGAATCAAACACGCCTTTTTCCCGGGTGCAATGCGCGATAAAGAGGACATTAATGGTTTTGTCCGCTTCGTTTCCGATTTGGGAATCGCCGGAGAAAATTCGTTTCCGGATCTCGATGCGGGCGCGCCGTTGCGACAGGATTTTTTTGTCAAAGTCGGGGCAGGGGTCGAAGATGCCGCCGGCCACGGCGAATACCCTGCGGGCCATGAGCTTTTCCGCGTCGTTACGGCTGAAATCGGAGAGCACGATGCTGGCATCCGCATATTTCATAAACTTGAAGGTGATGCTGCGGGTGCGGCTGCCAGCGGAGGTTTCGAGCCATTTAGCCAGGCCGGCGGCGCGCCAATTGAAGATGACGCGTTTGAAAAAAGGACGGCAGACCATCATGATCAACCAGTCGCGGTAAAGGGCAATGGGCTTGCCGGGCGCCGGGATATAGAAAAAGTTTTCGACGCCGTAACGGAACCGGCACCAGATGGCCTGCAGACAATAGAAAAGGATCAAAAGAATTTTGCCTGCTTGCAGTTCGCCCACGTCCTCGAGTTTTTTGGAAAAGCGGGCATTGACCTGGTAACACTCAATGCCATAACGGTTGACCGGCTCCTGCCGGAATTTCCATTTGCGCCGGTTGCCGCCAAAGTTTTCCAGCATCAATTTGACGGCAAGGCTCTGGCCGTGATAGGGCGGCGGCACGTGGGCAAAGATGAGCAATTTCATTTAAGACTTTGAACTTATGATTTATGATGTCGGGGCCTGAGTCCGAAATCATCATAAAGCATGGGCCGCCAATCATAAATAAAAAATGACAAATCGCGTTAACGTCCTGGGAATTGGCATCAGCGCCTTGAATTTGCAGAGCGCGCTGGCGGAAGTGGCGGAGGCCATTCGCGCCCGCCGCAAGGGCTACATTTGTGTCACCGGCGTTCACGGGGTGATGGAGGCGCAAAGCGATGGGGCTTTTCGGGGCATATTAAACAATGCATTTCTTTGCACACCCGACGGAATGCCGATGGTTTGGCTCGGCAAAATGAACGGACATTCGCAAATGCGCCGGGTTTATGGCCCGGACCTGATGCTGGACATTTGCGCGTGGAGCGAAGCGAATCCGTGCCGGCATTTCTTTTTTGGCGGCGCGCCGGGCGTGGCCACGCTGCTGGCCGAAAAATTGAAAGAACGTTTTCCCAAAATGGAAATAGCCGGTTCTTACACGCCGCCGTTCCGGCCGCTCAGTCCGGAGGAGCAAAAGGAGTTGCAGGAAATGGTCCGCGCGGCCAAACCCGATATCATGTGGATTGGCTTAAGCACGCCCAAACAGGAGCGGTTCATGGCAGAATATTTGCCCAAACTGGACACTACGCTGATGATTGGCGTGGGCGCGGCCTTCGATTTTTTAAGCGGCCGCGTCAAGCAGGCGCCGCGCTGGATGCAGCGCAGCGGCTTGGAATGGTTTTACCGGCTGTGCAGTGAACCGAAGCGGCTGGCCGGGCGTTATTTCAAAAACAACCCGCTGTTTGTGGCCAAGGTGGCCATGCAGATCAGCGGGTTGAAGAAATATCCGTTAACTTGAGCCGCGCTATTTTCCGGAGGCAGCTTTGCCAAAAAATGCCAGGTCGAGTGAAAATCTTCCCGGGCCGGCGATCAGGAGTGTGAAATAAGCACCGAAATACATGAATGCCATCTCCCCCGGCAGTGCGCCGGTAAATTCCATTTTATGAATCATGGTAAATGCCACGGCCATTTCGAAGGCCAGTATCGCTGCCGCCGCGCGGCTAAAAAACCCGATGCCGAGTAGTGCCGCAGCGAGCACTTCCGCAATGAGCGTCATGACGAGGCTGGTTGAATGACCAACACCCAGCGGATCGGGAAAGGTGGACGCCTTATCGCTGAACGTGGTCAGTTTTTCCCAGCCGTGAAGGAACAACATGCCGAATCCAAAAAACACGCGCAGCACCAACAGTCCGGCACTGGTGGCCGGGGAAACGTTTCCGGGAGCGAATAGTTTTTTTATCATACGATTTTGGGGTTGAGGGTTAACGGCGGATGGTCTTCAAATTTTTTGGATCAGGTCCGTTGCGTCAAAGCGGACTTTGTGAGCGGCGGCGTACTTGTCATTTTCCGCACGATAACCGAGCGCGCAGGCGACGGCGGTGGAGTAACCGCTATCGTGTAAGCCAAGCACACGGTCGTATTCTGGTGGCACGATGCCTTCCATCGGGCAGGTGTCCACGCCCACTACGGCGGCGGAGGTCATTAGATTGCCCAGCGCAATATACGTTTGCCGCACGGCCCATTCATGAGAGGCTTTTCCGCGCGAGCCATGCACGATATCGCCGACCATCATGCCGCGATAAGTGACGAGCGTCTCAGCGGGAACTTTTCGGACCGTGGCAAGGCGCTGGATCCACCGGTCAACGTCTGCTTCAGTCATTTTTAT
>JASHZU010000523.1 GCA_030042375.1 Verrucomicrobiia bacterium | reverse complement strand
CACCAAGGCCGGTTTTGGCAGACGCGAGATTTTTCATGGCGCTGGCGTCACCCGGATTGGCAGCGGCGGCCTGGGAGGCGGCGTAGGCGATGTTGCGGGCCTTGGTGACTTCTTCCAGGGTCTCGCGCTCGTGCTTGATGTAGCCCTTGGCGGTTTCGACGAGGTTGGGAATAAGGTCGTAGCGGCGCTTGAGCTGGACGTCGATTTGCGCATAGGCGTTTTTATAACGGTTGCGCATGGTGACGAGTTTGTTGAACACGCCAATGACAAATGAAACCACGGCCAGGACGATAACCACCAGTACGACTAAAAAAATTAGCAGGATGACTCCGATTTTCATAGTTTCCTTTCTTTAGGTTTCCCGATTCTCAGCCAAATCCAGCGCAGGGACAATGATAATTTCGGGCGAAATTTGGAATTGGCCGGTCATTTTCAGTATGGTCACGGCTCGACTTCCACCGGCATGCCGACCCAGCAGAGGGTGCTTAAATACTCGGCGTCCCAATTCGCGAGGCGGAAACAACCGTGCGATTCGGTGCGGCCGACTTGTTCCGGCGCAGGCGTTCCATGCATGCCGTAGCCGGGGCGATCCAAACCAATCCAGGCGATACCGACGGGATTTTTAGGACCGGGCGGCAAAATCAGCTTATGGCCAATGGCCTGCAGTTCGGTGGATTCAGGAAAAAGTTCGGGGTCCACGGTGTAATTGGGATTCTGGATGATGACGACGACATGGAGTTCCCCGACAGGACGCTTGTCCACTCGCGCAGCGATGCTGCAAGGGAAATGCAGCATCATGTTCGTCTCATCATCAAACGCTTCCAGATATCGGTCAGCCAAATGAACGACCACGAACGCGGCCTGGCTGTCGGCATCGGGATAGTTCACATCGGGAATTTCCAAAACGGTTCCGGCGGTAATGTTGGTCCAGTTCACGTTGAGGTTAAGTTTTTGAATCAACAGTGGATTGGAATGGGATTTTTCGGCGACCAACTGGAGTTCCGTTTCATAGGCCATGGCGGATTGTTCCGATTTGGCGAGCCAGGTTTTGCCAAGCGGCTGGAGGCCGGTCAGATCGTCTGATGTAACGACGTAATTGGTCACGACAGGCGCATCGAGGGTGAGATGGGCGCGGGTTTCGTCATCCAGCTCACCAGTGATAGGAAGATCTTCAGTTTCCTGAAAGACGGAAAGAGCGGCACGGGTTTGCGAGCCGAGCGCGCCATCAATAGAACCGGGCGATATCGCGCGGCGCGCCAGAGCGACCTGGGCTTCAAAGACGTCGTGCGGCGGCCGGGGAAAATCGGACGGTGCCTGCTCCGATACGACAAATGGCGCAGGTGGTTTCGGCACAGCGATTTTTGGCGGAGGTGCTTTGGCGATTTTCTTCGGATGCTCGCGATGCCAGATAAAGTAAATAACGCAAGTGGCGAGAATGAGGAGAACCAGCCAGCCAAAGCCACCGCCTCTTTTTTGGCGGGACGCTTTTAGCTTTGGACGACGAGCCACGAAACAGTTTTAAGTTTCAGAGGCAAGGTTGCAAGCGGAAGAATTGATAAGTGCCTCATTATAAGCGCGGGCAATTCGGGAGGTCAGCGAGGATTTCCCCAGAGGTTTTCCATCCAGCGATTTGGCTTCGACAATGCCGAAGGACGAAAGCGAAAGGAAGATGCCGTCGGTTTGAGCCAGTTCTTTTGGCCGAATATTCTTCTCGCGAATGGGAATCTTGAGCTTGGATGCAATGGCATGGACCACCGAACGCGTTATACCGGGCAAAATTCCCGCAGTCAGTGGCGGGGTATAGATGACGTTGCGCTTAATCCAAAATAGGTTGCTGCTCGCGCCTTCGACGACAAAGCCATCGGTATTCAAAAGCAACGCTTCGTCTGCGCCAGCAGCGTCCGCCTCCACGCGGGCGAGGACCTGAGGCAGTTTGTTGCAGGTCTTGAAGGCCGCGAGCGGATCACTGGCAGGCAGGCGGAATGATGAGGTGATGAGCTTCCATTGCGGCGTTTTCAAAGTGATTTTTGGCGCGGGGCGCAAGGACATGACGAGCACCGGTTGTTTTGCGTTTTTAGGCGTATAGCCGGGCGCGCCAATGCCGCGGGAAAGTGTCAGGCGCAAAAGGCAGTCCGGCATTTTGTTCCGAGCGACGAGCTTAAGGGCGAACGCGTGCAATTGAGTCGGAGAAAAAGGCAGCTTAATTTTTAGAAACTTTGCGCCTTGCTGCAGGCGTTGCAGATGTTGTTCCCAGCAAAAGAGCTTGCCGTGGAAAACGTGAATCGTTTCAAACAGGCCATCGCCGTATAGAAAGGCGCGGTCGAAGACGGAAACGACCGCTTTTTCTTCGGGAACAAATTTACCGTTAAGGAAAACGAGCATGTTTCCTTTTTCCAGGTCCTAATTCAACGAGTCCAATTTAAAGGTAAGAGCCTGGGTCAATTGATTGGTGAGGACCTGCGTGGTGGGGCCGGCGGCATTTCTCCCGGGGACAGTGATGAGCAATGTCATATCTTCATTGACTTGGGAATCAATGGAAATTCCAAATTCAGGGTCGAACCATAGTACGCCCGTGAAACTTCCATCCTGCATGGAAATGGACATGCCCGTCGGATCAGGAGGGGCGTTTGACTGGGTCTGCATGGTGCCGGAAAATTCCAACCGGGCGCAGTTGCGCTCACCATGCTGCTCCCAGCTCACAAACGTGAAATTGAAATTCTGATTAATCGTCCCAACCGCGTCGGAAGTCGTTTGTATCTGCACGGGCCAGGTATTGCCAGGTTGCACGGGATTAGGCGGGACAAAACGGGCATAGCTCATTAATTGCTTGAAGGAATTTTCGTTGAAAATATTTCTGACCGTGGTGGGAATCGAGCCGCCATTGGAGAGCCGGCCAAGCAGTTCGTCAACGCCTTCGATCCGTTCCACATTGTTGCTGGCATCGAGATAATATTGAATTTTGGCCCCAACAATTTTGCTTATTGCCCGGACAATGCGATTTGAGCTGCCCGAGGCCGAATCTTTTTCCGAATCGTAATGGATTTGCCGGCGACCCGAAGGGACGGAAATGCGCACGCCCAGGAATTGCAACTCCAGTTCATGGCTGCCGTCCGGATTTGCGTTCAAGACCGTCAGGGAATATTTCTCCCCCAGGATGACATTCTGCTTTAACGGTTCGAGCCGGCCGGGGACGGTAATGACCATCGCCTGTGTCAAAACGAGATCCTGAACGATGCGTTCGCCCTGGGGCCATTTCAGCTCCAATTTCATCGGCCCGGAAGGAGGCGTAAAATGAGAAGCCGTGCTTAACTTGCCAGACCTATTACAGCCTGTAACGACAATGGCCAAAGCCACGGCAGCCACAGCAGAAAGAAGTTTCGAATTCATTGTTAGGTTGAATTGTCTGTCCTGAAACAAGGGCACGGTATCAGACCGGTCACGGCCTGCATATCAGAAAAGCAGAGAGGATTAAACCATCTCCGCCAACTTACCGGCGGCGGCTTCCCATTTGGGATTCAGTTCGGCGAGACGTTCCTGGGCATGCAAGAGTTCGCGGTTCACTTCCACGGCGCGGCCGGGTTTTTCGTAGGTAGCAGGATTTTCCAGTTCAGCGGTAAGTTCTTTAAGACGCGCTTCAAGCTCCTGAATTTCTTTTTCAAGGCGGTCAACAATTTGCTGCTGGGCCTTGCGCTGGTTGGAACGGGCTTGGCGTTGCTCGGCTTCGAGTCGCTTTTGTTCTTTGCGGTCGATGGAAGGACGATTTGAAACAGAAGCGGTTTTTTGCGGCGCGATATTTCCGCCGCTACCGTTTGAGGTTAAGGCCGCACGCGCGGACTGGGCTTTGGTTTTATCGAGATAGTATTGGTAGCCGCCGGGATAAGGTGTCAGACGGCCGGCGTTGACGTGGACGACGTGATTGGCCAGAGAGCGGATGAAATAGACGTCGTGACTGATGAAAACAAGCGTGCCCTGGAATTGGTCGAGGGCATAAGCGAGCGCGTCGATACTCGCCATGTCCAGGTGCGTGGTCGGCTCGTCCATCAACAAAAGGTTCGGCGGGTCGAGAAGTAATTTCACGAGGGCGAGGCGGCTTTTCTCGCCGCCGCTCAGGACGCTGACTTTTTTGAAAACATCATCGCCCTGGAAGAGAAAACAGCCGAGCAAAGTGCGGATGAATTGT
>JASHZU010000522.1 GCA_030042375.1 Verrucomicrobiia bacterium | reverse complement strand
TGCCGCTGCCCGCCGGGCCGGTAAGCAAGAGCAATCCCCGGGTCTGTCGCAGAAATTTTTCCAGTTCCACTCGTGCCATTTCCGGAAATTGAATTTCCTCCAATGATTTTGCCGAAGCCGTGCTGAAAAGGCGCAGCACGATTTTTTCCCCGGTCACCGTCGGGTAGGTGGCTACGCGGACGTCATTTTGGCTCTTTAATTCTTCACGCGGGATGCGTCCGTCTTGCGGCAGCGATTCCTGGTAGGTTTTCAGTCGCGCCAGGAATTTAATCCGCCCGAAAACGCGCTCGGCAATTTCCGCAGGCAGTTCGTTCCCCGGCGTGATGACCCCGTCGAGACGGAAGGCGACTTCGGCGGACTTGCCGCGCATTTGTAAATGGATATCGCTCGCGCCGGCCTTTTCCGCCTGGGACACCAGATCTTCCAGGACTTTCGGCGCGGAGAGTTCAGCTTTTGTCGTTTGGGCAATGTCCGCAGTCATGATTTCGTTTACAAATCCAGAACCGCACATGGATAAGACAAGGCGATAAACGAAAGGTCACGCGGTGGCGGAAAAATCTTCCCGGAGGAGTTTGAACACGGCCACCCCTGAAAAATGGAGCGGCAAGGACACCATTGCGACGGCCCTAAAAATAATCCGGCGCGTTGCCGGTTTTCCATTTGATATTGCAGCCTACGCTAGCTTTTTGGTTCGGCGAAACGGGCTTGCCTGCGAGTACGGCATCCAGGGCCGCGCGCAAATCCTTGCCGGTCACCGGCACGCCGCTATTGGGACGGCTGTCATCCATTTGTCCGCGGTAAACAAGCTTGTGGCTTTTATCAAAGAGATAAATATCCGGCGTACAGGCAGCGCGATAGGCCTTGGCTACGGCCTGCGTCTCATCGTAAAGATACGGAAAAATATATCCGGCTGATTTTGCTTCTTCCTTCATCCTGGCCGGGCTGTCATCGGGATAATTGGTGACGTCATTGGAACTGATGCCGACGATGCCCACTCCTTTGGGCGCGTAATCGCGGGCCAGTTGCGCCAGGCCGGTGCGGATGTGTTTCACATAGGGACAATGATTGCAGATGAACAACACCAGCAGGGCAGGCGCGTTTTTGAAGTCGGCAAGCGATACGAGCTTTCCGTTTGTGTCCGGCAATTTGAAATCCGGCGCCGTCGTGCCCAGCGGCAGCATGGTGGAAGGTGTCAATGCCATAAGCTGAATTTGGAACGACGCGGCTATTTGTGCAAGGGACAAATTAAGCCGGATTGATAATCTTATAGAGATACAGTGTTATCAATGTTCTGATTGGCCGGGGTCTTCGGGAATGCCGGGGTCGTCGAGAATTTGCACGGCAGTGGCCGGACCGAGATCTTTCCAATCCTGGAGGACCCACACGACTTTGTTATCTGGTGTGACTTCGATGAGTTGCGGTCCGTTGCCGCTTTTTTCGCGAGAGCAGAAGATGGTGTTGCCATTGGCCAGACGGGTGCAGGTCTGCGGCGGGACGTGCATGGCGTACTCAGTCGGCATGTTGGTAATCGAATATTGCCAGACGGTTTGGCCCGCGGGATTCACTTCGCGCGTCAATTTATCGTTTTCATCAGTAATCAGTGTATTGCCGTTTTTCAAACGGATGGCGGCCCAGGGCGAATGAATTTTGTAACTCCAGACTTCATTGAAATCCTTGTCATATTCAATGACGACGCCGTTGGTGCCCAGGCCGAGGCAAGGCACGAGGTAATGACCGCCCGCAGTCATACGGACGCGGCGGTATTGGGGATGAACGGTCTTTTGATCGGTCATGCTCCGGCAGGGAACGACGTGATCCGCCTCGACAACACCGGTTTTGATGTTGATGAGTTTAAGGTGGGGCGGGAGGCTGTTTTCGATAAAGAGAACCTTGTCCATGCCAATGGGCTGACAGCAGTGGATTTGGTTATTTGTGGGGCAGGTGTAGCGCCAGATTTCTTTTTTCTCCGGGGTAATTTCCGCGATGTATTGCATGCGGCTAAAGAGAATGTTGCCATTGGAAAGCATCCAGGCGTCATCGAGTTCATTGCCGGGGCCAGTGGAATAGGTCCAGATGATTTTGCCCTTGTTGATAAGATAGATAGTGTTGTAGCCCTCGCCAATGTAGAGCATGGGGTGTTGGGCGAGGCCATGGCCGGGAAGGTTGGGAGGAGTGGCACCGTTTGTCCATTTGCCCATATGCTGGGGAATTTCCAAAGGGCCTGTGGCCGGGACATCCGGCGCGGTAAAGCGGTCCAGCACATCCATGCAGGGCGTATCCGAGGTTGTGGATGCGGTTTGCGGCGGCATAGGTATATCTGGCATGTTTTTTGTGGTGCAGCCGATATAGAGCAGGATTGCGACGGTAATTAATGCGATAGCGGCAACGTTAATATGGCGCATATTTATTTGAGAATGATTTGTAACCCCAATAATTCAACGGCGCACTACCCAGCACAATACAACTTTCGTACTAGTACGAAAGTTTATGCAAAGGACTGCCTTATGTAATGCGGAAATTGAAAACGCGCGATTGCCTGAGGCCTTCGCGCGTTGGGTTGGAGAAGCCTTTTATTCGCTGACCAAGTTCCACTGCTGGTTGGCCCCACCGTTGATGGTCCATTGATCCATTTGGGTATCTTCATTGGTGCTGAAGTCGGGGTCTTCAAGCACTTTGCCGCTGTTACGATTGAAGAAAGTATAGGTGCCGTTGCTGTTCTCGACTGGAAGCCACTGGTCATCGCCGGAGGAGCCAAAGGTCCATTGGATAATTCCCGCGCCGTTGGCGGTGGAGGCGCTTTGGACGACAGCATCCAGGCCGCTCTTGACGCTGTTAATTTGGTAATAGCCATTGCTGGTGGCGATGAAGGTCCATTCCAGGTTGGCATTGGCTTCCTCTTTCCATTGGGTAATAGCAGAGCCGTTGGTCAGGTAACCTTGGTTGTTGAGCACCAGGCCGCTGGAGGCATTTTTCAATTCCCAGGTGCCGGAAAAGCTGGGCGAGCTGGTGGTAGTCCATTCCTGAATATTTGTGACATAAGTATCCATTTGATAGCTGGGAGTGCTGATGTTTTGCTCATAGACGCCGTTTTTGAAGTAATAATCGGTGGCGCCGTTATCGGGTTCGGCCACAACGACGGTTCCATTGATCCATGCGGTAATCATGTGAGTGGAGACGTTATGGTCGACATTAAGTTGGAACCACTGGCCGCCCATATTTTGGGCGAGTTCCTGGCCGGTGTAACCGTTCCAAATGGAACCGCCGTCTTCACTTTGCCAAATGAACATGATGGCCACGGGGCCGTATTCGTCCGATTGGGCATCGCCGGTGTGGTCCTGCATGATGCAATAGCTGTTTTCATCCGCGGGGCATTGCAATGTTGCCTGGTACTGGATTTCGCCGTTGGTGAAGTCGGGATTGAATCGCATTTCGGTGCGGGGCAAGGTTGTGCTGCCGACTTCGAATGAGCCGTCGTTGCTGTAAACCAGGCAATGATAGATATTGTTGGTGTTCCAGAAACGCTGGTCTTCCTGGGCATTTGTCGGCCATTGGACATCGTAATTTATTGACTGTGAACTCCAGCCGGCGCCGCCGATTTGGGCAACAGCGTTGGAAGGCAAAACCTCGCAGATACCGAAGGCGAGGGCGGCGGACGCGAACCAGGGGGCTATGTTTTTTAGAGTGTTAAGTCTGATTTTTCTTTGGGTGTGTGATGTTCCATTCATAGTATTCATACCTTTCCTCATTACTTTCCTTGGTTGGTTTGTTTGACGTAACGAAACCTCCCGGTGGCATGGACTTCCCGCCCGGGAAGTTTTTTCAGTGGTCAGCCGCCACCGTGACATAGGACTTTTGAATGACAATTATACGAAAGTACTAGAAGGGATAGAACAAACGTTTGATTCGGCTAGAACGAACGTTCAAAGGACGAAACCTCCAAATGGATGTATAGGTCTTAGGCATCTCGATAACGGTTAAGCAATATGCTCAGGCATGGTTATATCTGGTTGATTTTTATGGCTATATTTGCCGCCGCGACTGCTTCAGCGCAAATGGGCGGCAAAAATGGATGGGTATCGTATCCCGTGATGTTCAAGGTCCAGTGGCCGACGAATGCTGTACAGGGCCAGCGTTATTGGGATAATAACGGTGTTTATCATTTCCAGGTTTTTAGCAATGACGGAGCGTTTACGCCGGGCAACAGGACCACACCGCGCACAGAGCAGCGTTTTCCGGATTACACTCACGGAGAGATGCAGTACCAGTCTATGGAGATGGCGCCTTCCAACGAGAACAGCTATTGCATTTTCCAAATCCATACAGGCAACGCGCAAACGCACCGATATGGGGCAACGGCGTTTATGCTGTTTTGGTTCAGCCAGGATGGCGGCTCGGTGTTTGATTACTCGAAAACGGAACTTGCCTCGCATTTGGGCAACAAATGGTTTCAATTGAACGTGGACCATGACGTGGACAATCACGTCATCAAGGTCTGGATTAACGGGCAGCTGGTTTGGACGCAAAGAGCCAGGGACGCCGGGGATTTTTATTTCAAGGACGGTGTTTATGTACAGAATCATAATCCGAGCTACCAGATGGACTCGTACATTACCGGCATCAAAATGTGGCAAAGAAGGGATGCCACTGTCTCGCGGGTGGCGTCACGATAGCGACCGTTTGATTGGGCAACGCTTTTCAGGCATATAAAATCCATGCGCTTTTTCCTGTGGCTTAATTTGCTGGCAATTTTTTTACCCAGGGAAGCCCCGGCCCAGTTGGGTGGAGAAACTGGATGGACGCCCCTGCCGATAAAATTCAGTGTGCAATGGCCGACGAATGCCGCACGGGAAGACCGTTATTGGGAGAACAGGGGAATTTATCATTGCCGGGTGTACCGCACCGATGGCGCATTTTCCACGGGCAATACTACCCGCCCGCGCACCGAGCAGCGTTTCGAGCCGGATTACAAAAAAGGTGAGATTCAATATCAGTCAATGGAATTGGTCCCGGCGAATGAAAACGGCTATTGCGTTTTCCAAATCCATACCGGCGACGCCCAATCGCATGAATACGGAGCAACGGCATTTATGTTATTTTGGCTCAGCGAAGACGGCGGCTCGGTGCATGACTATTCGGGAAAGGAATTGGCATCGAACCTGGGCAACAAATGGTTTCAATTGAATGTGGATCATGATCTGGAAAGCAATACCTTGAAGGTCTGGATTAACCGGCAACTCGTATGGACGCAGACAACCAAAGACGCCGGCGATTTTTATTTCAAGGATGGCGTTTACGTGCAGCGGGATGATCCTAGTTACCAGATGGATGCGAATATTACGAACATCCGGATGTGGGTCAGAAACCAGTAGCATAACAATTTCAAAGCCTAGAACCACCGGATAAAGCTTCGCTTCTTTTAGAATCAATGGGATAGAACAAACATTCGAATGACTGAATGCAACGGTTATGGTACATTCAGAGGTTGTCAATCATCCCTCAGCAATATCCTTGAAAAAATACTCTCCTATAATATTTAAGAATGCCTGTGTTTTCAGGTGTTTGCCTCTGTTCATTTTTATTACAATTCTTTTAGCTGTAAGGGTTTGGGCTCAACCTCCGCAACCATTGGGCGGGGGAATCGGGTGGGCGCCTTTTCCGGTGACGTTTAAAATACAATCGCCGACGAATGTGCCGGAGAGCGACCGTTACTGGGCCACCAACAATATTTATCATTGCGAGGTTTTCAGTACTGACGGTGCGTTTCAGGTGGGTGATACGACGCTCCCGCGCACGGAACAGCGCTTTGAACCTGATTATACTAATGGCGGGCCGCAATCCATTGGCGAGTTTCAATACCAGTCCATGGAGATGGCGCCTTCAAACGAAAACAGTTACTGCATCTTCCAGCTTCATACGGGGGACGCCGAATCGGATGGCCCATCCGGCTCGACGACGTTCATGATTTTCTGGTTCACCAACAATAACGGCTCGGTTTGGGATTATAGCGGGCACGAGATGGTCGGCAATCTCGGCAACCAGTGGTTTCAAGTGAATGTGGACCATAATTTGGTGAATCATGCCATCAAAGTCTGGATCAATCAGACGCTGGTATGGACGCAACAGGACAATCTGGCCGGTGATTTTTATCCCAAGGAC
>JASHZU010000521.1 GCA_030042375.1 Verrucomicrobiia bacterium | reverse complement strand
CAGCGAAGTCAAAGAGAACGACGCGCATTCCAAGGTGCTTGAAGAGAACCTGGCGACGGCGTAGTCATTAGTATCCTGATTCGCGCCGTTGGTTTCTGGTTTTCATCCGAAATTATTTTTGCTATGATTGCACTGGCATGCAGAAGGCCATTTTCCAATCGTATCCGGAAGGAATCACTGCTTCATGGGCCCGATGTATTTGCTGCACAGGCATTTTGGCCATGGCGATTTATGCCAGGGCGTCTGATAGCGATGTAAATTACGGGCCGCCGGATAGTTGGGTGAAGCCCCAGTTTTTCAGCCAGGAAACTTCCACAAGTCCCGTCGATGCCAGCGCTGATGACTATACGCTATTGATGGACCAACAAATCAATGCGGTTCAAAATGAAACGTTCTCTCATTCCGACCGCGAGATTCTCACAGTGGACGGTGTTCAAAACGACTCAACAATCACCATCAACTTCAACCCGAATTACCAATCCCTGACGCTGCATTGGGTGCGCATCTGGCGCGGAGGGCAATATACGGACCGTCTCGATACCAACAAACTCCAGGTCGTTCAGCAGGAAAAGGACCTGGATGAATTTTCGTTGAACGGCGAAAAATCCGCCATCCTGGTATTGGACGACGTCCGCATCGGCGATGTCATTGATTACGCTTATTCCATCAAAGGCAAAAATCCGGTTTTTGGCGGGCACTTTTTTGCGCTTATCCCGGTGCAAACCGACGAGCCGGCGGAACGGTTGTTCACACGAGTGTTATGGCCAAGCCAAAAACTTCTCTATGCAAAACAGCATGGCTGCACCGTTCGCCCCGCGTTGGTGGCGAACAAAGAGGCCGATGAATTCACGTGGGACTTCCGGCAGGTGCCCAGTATCACTCTCGAAGATTCTCTTCCTGTTTGGTACGACCCCGGCCAATGGGTACAACTGAGCGACTTCCACACGTGGGCGGAAGTGAACCGATGGGCCATGCAACTGTTTCAAGTCACGGCCCCTTTCTCGCCCGAGCTATCAAAGAAAATTGCGGAGTGGAAACAACTTCCCGGGCAGGAGCAACAGATTTTGGCCGCCCTGCAGTTCGTCCAGGACGATGTGCGATATTTTGGAATTGAAATCGGCGTAGGCACGGAAAAACCCTCAGACCCTTCGACGGTCTTTACACGACGCTTTGGCGATTGCAAAGACAAGTCGCTGTTATTCGTCACGGTTCTCCGTGCGATGGGCATCGAAGCCTACCCGGTTCTAGTAAATGCAACGCAGGGGCGCGCGATTGAGGACTGGCAGCCTTCGGCTGATGCCTTTGACCATTGCATTGCCCAAGTGCCATGCGATGGCGAGATTTACTGGCTCGATCCAACGATCAATTACCAACGCGGGCCGCTGGCGGCGCATTTTCTGCCGGATTACGGTTGTGGCCTGGTGATTTCTCCGCGCACGATAGGACTGTCCGACATCCCGCAAGCCACCGGTTTGCCGCAGACAACCACGACAGAATACTTCCAAATAGGGCGGGTAAACGAGCCATCCGAACTCAAGGTCGTCACCGTGGCCCAGGGCCGCGACGCCGATGCTTTGCGGGCACTTTTTGCTACGACGAAACTCACCGACATCGAAAGAATTGATACCCATCTCTATTCCGAGATATATCCGGGAACCAAAATGTCCTCGCCCATCGTCACGGAAGATGATGAGGAGCAAAATACATTTCAAACCACAGAATATTACACGATCGACGATGTATGGACCCAGCCGGGCCAGGGTGTGAAGTATAGCTGTGAATTTTTTCCAACCTCTATTAACGAGTTGCTTAAGAAGCCCGTTGATACGGACCGGAGCCAGCCCCTGGGAATAGATTATCCAGAGCATCAAATCCTCCGCACGGAAGTGATCCTGCCGGAAAACTGGCCTTACGGTTCGAGCGACAAAACGATCTCTGATTCCGCATTTACTTTTCGGAAAGTGGCCGGCTGCACGGGCAATAAGCTCGTGATGCAATATGAATATCAGTCGCTGGCCGATTCGATTTCTCCTGATGAAGTCAGCGACCATCTTCAGCGGCTCGACCAGTGCTCGAAAATTCTAGGCGATACGCTGACCTGGCAGTAACGCAGCCGCCTCGCGCAGCAATGCAATTACCTCCTCATCTTCTGTCGGGGCAAATTCATCGTAAAATTGGCCGACGGCGTGGAAGCGTGGTTCTTCAGACAGTACAATAACTTCGTCGGCGATGTGGCGCAGGCGCTCGACCGTTTCTGGCGAGGCGACCGGAGCAGCTATGATAACATGGCGGGCATTTTGTTTGCGGGCGGAGATAGCCGCGGCCTCCGCCGTGGCGCCGGTGGCCAGGCCGTCGTCCACCAGCAGGACGGTTTTGCCTTTCAATTCCGGCATTTCAGACAGATGAAATTGACGGCAATATTGTTGCAGGCGGACTTTTTCCGCGGCAATGACTTTGTCCAGCTTGCCTTGGCTGACAGGATTCTCTCTCAATGTCTCTTCATTGAGAAAGACGAAGTCAGGCTCGGCCAGGGCGCCCACGGCAAATTCCGGCTGGAAAGGATGGCCGATTTTGCGAACGACCAGGACGTCCAGCGGGAGTTTCAATTCACGCGCGACAAAAGCGGCGACAACTACTCCGCCCCGCGGCAAGCCCAGAACTAAATCGGCAGCGATGCCGCGCTTGTGCAAGTGTTTTCCCAATCGTTCCCCGGCGTCCTGGCGCGAGGCAAAAGTCATGGTTCACCCTGCGCCCGTTTTAGAGAAAATGCAATAACCTAGCACCTAGCTTACGAGTGTGCCGACCTTATCGCCCAGTACGACACGCTTCAGATTGTGGGGCTTGGAAAAATCGAAAATGATGATGGGCATTTTATTGTCCATGCAGAGCGAAAACGCCGTTGAATCCATTACCTTGAGCTGGCGCTGCAACGCGTCGAGATAGGAAATTTCGCTGAAGCGCTTGGCATTGGGATTTTTCTTGGGATCGCTATCGTAAACACCGTCCACTTTGGTGGCTTTCAAGATGACTTCCGCGCCGATTTCGTTGGCACGCAAGGCAGCGGCAGTGTCCGTGGAGAAATAGGGATTTCCGGTGCCGCCGCCGAAGATGACGACCCGGCCTTTTTCCATGTGGCGCACAGCACGGCGGCGGATGAAAGGCTCGGCCACCTGGGCCATGGCAATGGCGCTTTGCACCCGCGTGGGACAGCCCATTTTTTCCAAAACATCCTGAAGCGCGAGCGCGTTAATGACCGTGGCCAGCATGCCCATGTAATCGCCAGTGGCACGCTCGATGCCGCCTTCACTGCCCTGCAAACCGCGAAAGATATTTCCGCCGCCGACCACGACCACAACCTGCACCTTGAGGTCGCGCACTTCGCAAATTTGTTTGGCCATGTGGCGCACAGCATCGGGCGAGATGCCCATGCCGTTGGCATCGCCGAGCGATTCACCGCTAAGCTTGAGCAGGATGCGGGAAAACTTCGGTTTCGAGGGGGTTTTCATAGAGATTGAAGCGGGCGAACCATGGGCGAATGTTTTAACAGGCCCGGGCGGCAAGGTCAATTCAAAGCCGGCTGGACGAAAGAAACACGATTCGCTGAACGCGCGAATCAGGTTATCTCCAGGATCACAGCCCGCTCCCGCCAGCCGAACATCTTTTCTTTCTTGATGATTTCGACAATGGGGGCCGGCACGTCCTGTTCCCAGGAAGGGTCGCCGGACTGCAGCTTGGAAAGCACCAGCGGCGCAAACAGGCTCAGATAATCGGGGTTATAATTTTGGATGCCTTCGATGAACCGGTTTTCCAGGAGGTGCGCATAGAGATGTCGCAGGTTTTCGGCAACTTTTAGGTTCTCGACCGTGATGATTTCGTTGCCGGTGGACTCGCGCAACCAGTTACTGCTGTCGCTGGCAGGGATGTTCACGGCAGGAAGGTTAGCCGACGTTTCGCGCGATGGGTAAACGTAAAGTTTCGTCTGGTCTTTGAAGAGCCGGCCCAGCGATTCGAGAAGGCCGCCGGACAGGTCAGTGTAAAATTTCTCGTCAAAGATGCTGCGCAAACTGGGTATGCCCAACGCGATGCCCTTCATCTTTTGCGTGTAGCGGGCGAGATATTCCACGAGGCGATAGTAACGTCCGAAATTGGAAATAAGCACGGGCTTGCCGAGCGTGCTTAAGAGATCCACGCGATCCAGAAAGTCTTTATGTGCAAGAGTCGCATCTTCGAGCACGCTATGGAGGGTCATCTCCATGAGGATGACCGGTGACTCTCCCTTCATAACGGGCTCGCGCAAAAACTGTTCCTGCGCGCGGTCCAGGATGTCGAGCGTGGTCTTCGTGATGGGCCGGAAACTGCCGCGCTCGACCAGCACGGGCTTTTTGTAAAGCACTTCGCTGGGGATGACGGCTTCACCGTCCGAGGTAAACATCGCAGCGTCGGCGAC
>JASHZU010000520.1 GCA_030042375.1 Verrucomicrobiia bacterium | reverse complement strand
AACGGCTTTGTTCCCTTAAAAAATTTTCTTTTACCGGGAAGGCGTAAACCGGCATGTTAGCTGCGGGAAGTTTAAACAATGCAAGACGACTCCAACCTGGAGCGCGAAAATGCGCGGTTGCGCGGCGATTTACTGACTGTGGCAACCCGCGTGAGCCACGACCTGCGAACGCCGTTGGGAGGCATCGTGACGGCAACGGAAATGCTGAACGAAATCCTGGCTGAACAAAATTTGCCGACGGCGCGGACCCGGATGATTTTTGATTCAGCGGAGGATCTAAACCGTCTGATTAAGAAAATCAGTTTTATCACCCGGGCTACGGCCAATCCAATCCCGAAAAAACTGGTCCGCATGGATGGAATTGTGGCCGGGGCATTGCAGCGGGTGGAAAGCCAGGTCTTGAAAAAGCAGGCCACTATCACCAGGCCAGACTCATGGCCACAGGTCAATGGCGTGGCGGTATGGCTGGAAGAGATATGGTGGCATTTTTTGACGAACGCCTTGCAACATACCACGGACAAACCGCGCATTGAATTGAGCTGGCGGCAGGAAGGCGACAGGCACCGTTTTGAAATTAGCGATCATGGCAGTGGGGTGCCCGAAGAAATTCGAAAGGGGCTCTTTCGCCCATTTCATTTGTTGCATGAACAAAACGGTGCAAAAGGGCTTGGCTTGTCTGTCGTCCAGAGATTGGTCGAACTTCAAGGCGGTGATTGCGGCTACGAGCCGAGGCCGGGCGGTTCATCCTTTTTCTTTTCATTACCCTTACACTGAATGGCATCAGCCGTGGAATCTTATTAAATAGTCAATAGCGGTTTTTGAATGCACTTTGCAATGAGGTCTTTTGCAATTTGCAAATTTCTTTCGATCGTCCACTCAAGTTTCCTGCCGGTTTATTGGCATTTTTACAAAATAGTTTCCGTTCGGTACTGGCACATTTTTTGCCAAGGAAATGTGCCCAGTTAGTTTTATTGGGATGTCATCATTTATCGGGATGTCAGAAGACAAAAGCAGTTACGGCTTTCAAGACGTTCAATGCGGACAGGTTAAGTAAACAGTGACGCAAAACAGCTACACATCATGAAAGAGAACGCAATTTTAACCGGCCCGCGGACTAAAGAAAGCGCCAACGGCAACGGGCTGGCCGACGATCTTTTTAAGCGCCAGCTGCTTGCTTCACTCATCGCACTCCAGGAAGGCGATTTCTCCACGCGGATGCCCGGAGACTTGACCGGCCTGGATGGAAAAATTGCGGACGCGTTTAACAAAGTGGTCGGGCGCATGGAACGTTTTGGCAATTCGTTAAACCGTTTACGGAACGAGGTCGGTCGCAAGGGAAAATTCGATGAGCGCTTGTCGGTAGGGGACGCTGTGGGAGGCTGGTCTGACGCCACGGAAGCTGTCAATTCGCTCGCGGATGATCTCTCGCGGCCGACACTCGAAATGGGCCGCGTCATTGGCGCCGTGGCCAAGGGCGATTTGTCCCAGTCTGTTTCACTGGAAATTTCCGGCCAGCCGTTGCAGGGCGAGTATCTGCGCACGGCCAAGTTGGTCAACGGCATGGTAGAGCAGCTCGCGGGTTTTTCTGTGGAAGTCATCCGCGTGGCGCGCGAAGTCGGCATCGAAGGCAAGCTCGGCGGCCAGGCGCAGGTAAAAAAAGTTTCCGGTGTCTGGCGCGAACTCACCGAGTCTGTGAACCAAATGGCTGGCAACCTGACCGCGCAGGTCCGTAACATTGCCGACGTGACGATTGCGGTGGCCAACGGCGACCTTTCGAAAAAAATCACGGTGGACGTTCGCGGTGAAATTCTTCAGCTCAAAGAAGCCATTAATACGATGGTGGAGCAGTTGCGTTCATTCGCCTCGGAAGTGACACGCGTGGCGCGCGAAGTCGGCACCGAGGGCAAATTGGGTGGCCAGGCATTCGTGCCGGGTGTGGCCGGCACCTGGAAAGATTTGACCGATAACGTCAACCTGATGGCGGCAAATTTGACCGGCCAGGTCCGTAACATCGCGCAGGTGACGACCGCTGTGGCCCGCGGCGACCTTTCCCGCAAAATCACGGTGGACGTGAAAGGGGAAATTCTCGAACTCAAAGACACCATTAACGTCATGGTGGACCAGTTAAATGCCTTCGCCTCCGAAGTCAGCCGCGTGGCGCGCGAAGTGGGTACGGAAGGTAAACTGGGCGGGCAGGCGACGGTGCCCGGCGTGGCCGGAACTTGGAAGGACTTGACCGACAACGTCAATTCCATGGCCTCCAATTTGACCTCGCAAGTCCGTAACATCGCCGAAGTGACCACGGCCGTGGCCAAAGGCGATTTGTCCCGCAAGATTTCAGTGGACGTCAAAGGCGAAATTTTGGAATTGAAAAACACCGTCAATACGATGGTGGACCAGTTGAACGGCTTCGCGGCAGAAGTGACCCGCGTGGCGCGCGAAGTCGGCACGGAAGGGATTCTGGGCGGTCAGGCGGAAGTGCCTGGTGTCGCCGGTACGTGGAAAGACTTAACGGACTCGGTCAACGCCATGGCCACCAACCTTACGGCGCAGGTGCGCAACATTGCCGAAGTGACCACCGCCGTGGCCAAAGGCGACTTGTCCCGCAAGATTACGGTGGACGTCAAAGGCGAAATTTTGGAATTGAAAAACACCATCAATACGATGGTGGACCAGTTGAACGCGTTTGCGG
>JASHZU010000519.1 GCA_030042375.1 Verrucomicrobiia bacterium | reverse complement strand
CGCGGGTGCGCGATGTCCGCCGCCGCTTTCTCCGTGCCGCCGAGAACCTTTTCAATGCCGGGAGTTTTTTTCAAAACCTCGCGCACTGGTTTTTCCAGTGAACGGTCATTCAAGTAGATATGCGCCACTTGATGGTCGGCGACAGCGAAGACTTTGCTGTTGCCCGCATCCAGGATTTCCAGGCCCAATTCATCCTTCACCGTCAGCCAGCCTTGCTTGCGGAAGATGCGGTTGAGGTGAATCGGCATGTCCACATTGGTAATCCCATATTCCGAAAGCAAGACGATTTGGACGCCGCGACTGCGGAAGAAATCAATCAAGTCGCCGGCGATGGAATCAATCGCCTGCAGATCGGGAACGATGGCGGGATTGATGCCCGTGGCAATGAATGGCCCATGCCGTTGCAGGTTGTAATCCAGGTGCGGCAGATAAACCAGGTTCAGCTTGGGCGAGAATTTTTTCTCAATCCACTTGGCAGATTCCGCAATCCATCGTGTCGCGCAGTCGGCCGAGCCCTGTGGCGTTTTGATTCCTGCGGCTGGACCCCAAAAACCAAAAAAGGGAAATTCTCCCAAATCTTTTTTGACGTCCTCGCGAATGGAATAGGGCCACGAATAGACGTCGAAAATCTTCCCGCCGTCCGCGCGATAAATCGGGCGGGGCGTGATGGAATAATCCACGCTGGAATACATGTTGTACCACCAAAAACAATTGGCCACGGTCGCCTGTCCTTGCGTGGCTGACTTCAGCGCCTCCCAAATTTTCGCGCTCTGGACGACGTGATTGGATTGCTTCCAGAAATGGACCTCGGCGAGTTCGTGGTTATACCAGCCGTTGCCCACGATGCCGTGCTCCGTTGGCAGCTTGCCGGTAAGATAGTTGGATTGCGCCGTGCAGGTAACCGCCGGGAAAGCGGGAGAGATTTGCGCCTCCGCGCCGCGTGTGCAAAATTCCGCGAGACGCGGTGTGCACTCGCCGATGAGTGATTCAGTCAGGCCGACGACATTAATGACGGCCAGGCGATTCATTTTTTGCGTTTGCGAAGCTCATGGATGGCGGCGACGATTTTTTTAGCGTCCATCTCATGGACTTCGACGCCCTTGCCGATTTCCTTAAGAAGCGTAACGGTTAGCTTCCCGCCCAGGTGCTCGCGAAATTCCTCCAGGCCGGCCAGGATTCGCAAATGTCCATGGGCGTCCGCATCCATCAGTTCGTCTGCGTACAATTTGAATCCAAGTTGCTCCAGCAAACTGAGGATGCGTTCACACGATTTTTCATCAAGCAATTTTGCCATCCGCGAGTAAACCACGTCGAGCGCGATGCCGATGGCAACGGCTTCCGCGTGGGAAATGCCAAAGCTGGAAAGCTGCTCCAATTTATGGGCCGACCAGTGGCCGAAATCCAACGGACGCGCCGAGCCCATTTCGAAGGGGTCGCCGCTGGTCGCGATGTGCTTCAAATGCAGCGCGGCGCAGCGATGAATCAATCGTTTCATGGCCATCGGTTCGAACGAGATGAGTTTCTTCGCGTCGCGGACGATTTCCTGGAAAAATTCCTTGTTGCGAATGCACGCCACTTTGACGGCTTCAATGTAGCCGGCGCGCTTCTCGCGCGGTGGGAGAGTGGCGAGCAGGTTAAAATCATTAATCACCGCGTGGGGCGGCGCGAAAGTGCCGATGAAATTTTTCTTTCCAAACGCATTGATGGCGTTTTTTACGCCGATGCCCGAATCCGCCTGGCCGAGCGTCGTGGTGGGAATGCGCACATGCCTCACGCCGCGGTGGGCAATGGCCGCGGCAAACCCCGCCACGTCCAGCAGCGCGCCGCCGCCTACGGCAATGACATACGAATGGCGGTCGATGTGGTGGCGGTCAATATGCGAAAGGATATCGGTAACAAGAGGGATGGAATTTTTTGACTGCTCGCCGCCTACGACGGGAAGCGGTGTACGGACCAGTTGCAATCTTTTGGAATGCTTCGAAAAATAATTCTCGATTTCCTTTTCGATGGCCGGCCGTGCCCGCGACAGGGTATCTTCAATGACGACCAATACTTTCCGCGGCTCGCGGCTCGCCAGGACATCCCTCAGAACTAAATTCTCCGGTGCAAAAACATTTTCCGTAAAGAAAACCCGTAATTGCCAACCTACCTGTATCTGGCGCTGAATCACGAACATAAGCCAGTTTGGAATTAGCCGGGAAGATTTTCGAGCTTTTATTTTGCCACCGTCTTATCTTCCGGAATCCGCATTCCATAGAACGAGCGATAAACAAAAAACAGCGCGACGACGAAGAAGAACGCGCCGATGCCGGTCTTGATGTTTTGGTCGTGCAGGGTCACGGCGATTTCCGTGGCCAGCAAGCCGAAGAGAGTCGTGAATTTGATAATCGGGTTCATCGCCACGGAGCTGGTGTCCTTGAACGGATCGCCCACGGTATCGCCGACCACCGTTGCCGCGTGCAGGGCGGTTCCTTTTTGCTTCAAGTCCACCTCGACGATTTTCTTGGCGTTGTCCCACGCGCCGCCGGCATTGACCATGAACAGCGCCTGGAACAATCCGAAAAAGGCGATGCCGATCAGATAGCCAATGAAGAAGTAGGGATTGAAAAATGACAGGCCCAGCGCGAAGCAAAACACGACGATGAAAATATTAATCATCCCGCGCTGCGCATAGCGCGTGCAAATTTCCACGACCTTCTTGCTGTCCTCGATGGATGCGGCCTCTTTTTCGAGGTTCAAATTTTCCTTAATAAAAACCACCGCCCGGTACGCGCCCGTGACCACCGCCTGCGTGCTCGCGCCGGTGAACCAGTAAATCACCGCGCCGCCCATTAGCAGGCCGAAAACAATTGGCGGCTGCACCAGGCTCAAATTGTCGATGACGTTGCCATTAACCCGGTCCAGCAACATGATAATGCCGAAAATCATCGTCGTCGCACCCACGACGGCGGTGCCGATTAAAACCGGCTTTGCCGTGGCTTTGAAGGTGTTTCCCGCGCCGTCATATTTTTCCAGCTCGTGTTTGGCGCCGGCGAAATCGGGTTTGAATTGAAATTCCTTTTCGATTTGGGCACTGACATTCGGCAGCGATTCAATGCGGCTGAGCTCGTAAACGGATTGCGCGTTATCGGTTACCGGTCCGAAGCTATCCACGGCGATGATGACCGGCGCCATGGCCAGAAAACCGAAGGCCACCAGGCCAAAGGCAAAAATCGGCGCAGCAAAAGAAAATTGGGCAGGCATGAGCGCAAGCAAATCCGGCTGCTGCGAAAACAAATACGCGAGAAACATCAGCCCCAGGATGACCAGCCCCATCCAAAAGGCCGAAAAGTTCCCGGTGACAAAGCCGGACAAAATGTTCAGCGACGCCCCGCCCTGCTCGGATGCCGTCGTTACTTCCCGCACGTGCCGGGCGTTGGTGCTCACAAAAATCTTCGTAAATTCCATGATGAGCGACGCCGCCAAAATGCCGCAGGAAATAATCCCCGCCAGCACCCACCAAAGATTTGCCAGCGGCTGCGGCCCTGAAGCGCCCTGGGTCATTGTCGGCATCGAGAAATCGCCAAGCAACAATTTGCTAGCGATGAAAACTACAGCAATCGAAACCACGGAGGTTGTCCATACCAGTTCCGTCAGCGGCCCTTCCGCATTGAAATCCTTTTTGCCGGCATAGCGCGCCGTGCAGAAAATCTTGTTGATATAAAAGGACAGCAGGGATGCCA
>JASHZU010000518.1 GCA_030042375.1 Verrucomicrobiia bacterium | reverse complement strand
TGGCGCGAAACCGAAAAACGTGCTGATGACGACATCCGCAAAGGCGACGCCGCTGATGCATTCCTTCATGCAACCGTCGCGCTCGGCAATCCGCACCGGCGCATCATATTGCTCGCGCTGCGGCCCGTAAAATTCCCGCGCCTGCGCGAACGGCCCTTCCCGGGTCACCTCAGCCGTGCGGCAGTAAAAATCATAAGCATCGCCGGGAAAACCGAGCCGCCACATCGTGCCAACCGTGAGCGCCGGCCAACCATCATAGGCGCCCATCGGCCTATGGTCGGGGCGATCAGAAAGGGCGGCAGCGGCATCTTCAAGGCTCATCGCGCGCATCCAGTCGCGCATGAGCAGCTCGCGCTTGACAAAATCTGTCATTTCCCGGCGCATGTCAGGTGTCAGGTCGTTGGCGAGCGCGTCGCCGACATAGATGTAATCAACACAATGCCGCAGTTCGACACGCTGGCCGTCGTCGTGCAGACCTAACCAAACGCCATCGCCAGGTTTGTAAAGCGACAACACAGCGGGCAGGAGTTTTTCCGCATCGTCGCGCAGTTCCCGGGCGCGGGCCGGATTGCCTTTCAGTTCCTGGAGCGCCGCATCCTCGCGCATCATCCAAATATCTTGCGCGTTGCAGGAAGCAACGCGGCCGATATAGGCTGGCGCACATTCCAGCAGGTTTCGATTTTCTCCGTAATCGGCCAGCGGACTGTCGGGATGGACCAGCGTTTTCCAATCCGTGGCCATTTCGTCCATGCGCTGAAGCACGGTTTTGCCGTCTTCCAATTTTTCATCTAGGAAGTCTAAATCCCCGGTGACGCGCAAATAATCGAAGGTCGTTTGAAAAATGTTGCACGCGTTGAAAGCGTAACCGTTGATATGGTCATAGACCGTCGGGTCAAAACCGTTGGTCTGCGAAAGATTAATCGTGGTGCCGTTCCGCGCATTTTGGACCAGCCAGCGGCGGAGCGTGGCCTTCATGCCGGCGGGTTCAAGAAGCGCCCAGACGGTGGATCCCATGGATGCGTCCCAATAATACTGCGTGCCCGGCGGGCGCTCACCGCTGGTGATGAACGAGCGCGGGGACACCGGAAACTGCGTGCGCTCCAATTCCAGCATCGTGAGGACGCCCATGTAATAATTCCGCTTCAGCGCAGCATTGTCGGTGACCAGCACCGGCAGGCTGCCGGAGAAATGATGATTACCCGGTGTGAAGGCGTCAGCCCAGCGCTGCTCCCAGCATTGCTTGAAGCCATCGAATTCTTTGGAAAAATTCGCGCTCCAACGCATGACATCGGCCTGGACTTTTGGGGCATCTACTGTGTCCCCGTCGCCCGCGACAAATCCAATTTCGTTCGTCCTTCCCGCCGGAAGCGTCACATTCCAGCGCCAGTGAATCATGCCGTTGTCACTTGTCACGGCGTCAGGTTTTACCGCAGGGCAGATGACCGTGACAAAGCCCGGCCGCTGGGTGGTATTCAGCACGGCTATTCCATCCGCTTGCAAAATTCCTGGAACCGATAACGTCAGCTCAACGTTTGTTTTGGCCACTGCCGGATTGGCAATTTCAATGCGGACGAGGACAGCTCGCTGCTCGTTAATCATTCGCGTGTCCGTTTGCACGACCAAACCCGCGCAATTGGCATTACGACGCATGGCCCGATAGGGATACCAGCGGCATTCCGTTGCCGGATATTCCTTGCCCGCAATGGTCAGCGTGACCGGCGGATAACCAAAGTAGAACTTTTCATCGCCCCATGCCCACAACCAGTCGCCCGGATTGCAGAAGAACGAAGTCAGGTCCCGGTTGATTAACAGCATGTCATGAAAATTGTTCACGTCCGGCGGGTTGGCCACATCCTTCATGGGCAACCAGCTTCCGGCCATTTCATCGAGCGTTGGCACGCCAGCCGGCAATGCGCTCTTGCCGTGGCAAAGCGCAGCTGGCAACCAGATGAAAGCACAGATGGGAAAAATTATTTTCCGAAGCAATGCGGTTTTCATTTTTTCCAATGGTATTCGTTGAGATTTCAAATTCAACAACTTGGCCATGGACGTTTGTCCGCAGCTGCGAGCGGGGGATTTCTCTGATGACAGGACGAGGCGGTTTGTTAGAGTGTCAAGGATGACTGTCGAATCGATGTCTCAGATCGTAGAGAACGTCCAGTCCATCTATACCATCATCCTGGCGCTGGCGGTGGCCGAAGCGTTCAACCAGGCCATCCGGGAAACCAAACCGAAGGCGGAAAGACCATCCACAACGTTGATAAGCTGGTTCGATTGTTTCCATCATCAGCGGGTGGTGTCCCTGGTCGTGTTTTTGCTGATGATTGTGCCTTTTTTCCAAGGGAACCAAAAGTATCTATATGTCCAGTATGTCGAACCGCTGCACGGCCCCCACCCGCCGAAAACCATCAGCGCGATGTGGCTGAACTTTGATTGCGCAGTTTTTTCCCTGGAGGCGGGGCTGTTTTTTGTGATGGCGCGGTCGCTTTCGGCGCACCGGTGGCAGCAATTTTACGCGGCCATCATTGTGCTGTTGTCCCTGGACCTGGCTTGGGCGGGGATCGAAAAGTATCGTGGCGCGGACGTGCCCGCCGAATGGCTTTGGTTTGACGGCTTGGTGGCACTCGTCCTGGCGGGAATCATTATGCTGGATTGGTTTTTTATCCGTTACGACCGTGAAAAAAAACTGAACGCATATTGCTTTTGGGGCGCGTCCATCTTCACGGCCTGTTGTCTTTTGTTTGGTTACCTCTTCGAGATTGATTATGTGATCGAATAAACCTCCGTATATCTTAGTGAATAAATATGACCGAATTAGATGTCAACCAAGGGATCCTGCGTTATTGCCGGCAAATTATCCTGGAAGCGATGGACCACGTACGCAGCCGCCTGCGCCATGACAACCTTGTGGAAATGAGAGGGCTGGTCACAAATACCTACGTTCAAAAATCGGAGCAGAACCCAACTAAAGCGATTGACCGGGAAGCGGAGGACCTCATCCTGAAACTACTCCGGCGCAAATTTTCCAAATTGCCGGGGGCGATGTCCTATACGGTTTTTTCCGAGGACTTGGGCATCAAAACCTTTCCGGCGAACGTCCCGGAAAACGAATCGGACCTGGTAATCTTTATCGACCCGGTCGATGGGACGGAATTTGCCGAATCACTCCAGGGCGGCTGGGCGTTGATGTCGGTGTATGACCGACGGATGAATGATGTGGTGGCCGCTGTGGCGGGAGATATTTTCCTGGACCGGATTTATTGGGCGTCGCGGAGCGGTTACGCGGAGTGCATTGATTTTATTACGCATTCGTGGTTTCGCCTGGATGGCGGCCCGGAACCGAAGAAAAGCCTCCAGGGGGCGCGGGTGAACGTGTTGACGACGAAGGTGGACCGCTACCAGGCGCTGGCCGGGCAAACGGAGTTGATGAACGCCATCCGCAAGGCAGACGGGCGGGTGAATCTTTCGTGGGGTTCCAACACTATCATCCAGGTGGCGGCGGGTTATGCGGACGTGGCCCTTGAGTTTGCCAAGGGCTTCGCGACGTACGATTTCCTGCCCGGCCTGTACATTGGTTTAAAAAGCGGGCTGACGGTGATTGGCTTGGACGGCAAGCCAATCAGCGCGAAATTAGACCTGGACGAAATCCTGACGACGTTTCATCGCGATCCCAAACAAGCCAAACGTGTGCCCTTTATCGCGGCCAAGGAACCGGCCCTGGCCGAACAGGTCCTTAAATTGTTGAAATTGAAATAAGGCGGCGCGGTATTATTCCACTTCGTGACAAACGGCTTCGATATTATGTCCATCGGGATCGAGGACATAGGCGCCGAAATAATTATCGTCATATTCCGGGTAAAGTTTTGGCTTCCCAAAATTCCGGCCGCTGGCGGCGAGAGCGGTTTTGTGAAATGCTTTTACGAGGGCCCGGTTCTTCACCTGGAAGGCCACGTGGTTGGGCGGCATGGTGGCGGGGCCTTGCGCGATCATGAAATCCACCTGCGAACCAATGAACGCAACGGCCTTTGTCTTCGTCGTGTCACAGATAAATTCCGGACTCGCCTTGTAGCCGAGCGGTGTCAGCACCTTTTTATAAAACGCTTTGCTGATTTTTAGATTGCTGACGTTGATTAGGACGTGGTCGATCATAATAAATCAATTTGTTCAGGTTGCCTTGATTTCACCACCGTCCATCCGGACAGCCGAGCCGGTCATCCATTTTCCGACCGGTGAAACTAAAAATGCCATCAAATTGGCGATGTCCTCCGGCTGCCCGTAACGGCTAATCCCCGCTTCCGCGGGAAATTTTTGGAGTGCTTCCTCCACGGTCATGTTATGCAAGGGAGCGTATTTTTCCATGTAGGTCTGTCTCCGATGGGTGAGCACCGGGCCGGGCAGCACGCTGTTAACTTGGACTCCTTCTTTGATACCGCGTTCGGAAAACGCCTTTGCCATGGCGACGATGGCGGCATTAATCGTGGCAACGGCGGCGAAGGCTGATTTGGGCGCCGAGGCAGAGTTGCCCGACATGAAAACAACGGAGCCTTTCGACTGCTTTAGCGCTTCCCATGCGTGAATGGTTAGACGCCGCGCGCCATGAAGCTTGAGGGCCAGGCCATCGTCCCATTGTGCGTCCGTCATTTCCAGAAGATCAATTTGCGGGACGGCTCCCGCAATATTGAGCAGAGCATCAATCTGGCTGAAACGTTCCAGGGTTTTTGTCACGACAGTTTTCGCGACGTCGGGTTGCCGTAAATCGAGCGCCAGCACGAGCGGGGTAGCGCCGACTGCGGTTATGGATTTGGCCGTTTCCTGCAGGGCCGCTTCATTCCTGGCCACGAGCACGACTGATTTAAAATCATTGGCCAGGCGGATGGCCGTGGCGCGCCCAATACCCTGGCTGGCCCCGGTGACGATGGCAACAGATGGATTCATAATTTTCCTTTGATTAATGGCCCCCGTTTAAGTTGCTTTGAGTGTGGCATTCGCCGCATCCAACAAAACCTGGACCACATGGCCGGGCGCCGTGATGGAAGGGGTATGGTCCACGGAGTAGGTGTAAACTTTCGCCTTCATGCGCTCTGCCATGAAACGCTGGGTCACGGGAGGAATCATGCGGTCGTCTTCCGCCACCAGGAACCACGAGGGCTTTGATTTCCAGCCGGGGACGGGAGCTTTTTCCTGGATGCACTTCACGTTAAT
>JASHZU010000517.1 GCA_030042375.1 Verrucomicrobiia bacterium | reverse complement strand
GTTTCCTTCACCATCACCAGGTACGCCAGCGCCTGCTTGGCCGTGCGGATGCCTCCCGCCGGCTTCATCCCGATGCGCACGCCCGTCGCAAAAAAATAATCCCGGATCGCCTCCAGCATTACCAGCGTCACCGGGATCGTCGCCCCGGGCGTCACCTTGCCCGTGCTCGTCTTGATAAAATCCCCTCCCGCCTGCATCGCAATCTCACTCGCCAACCGCACATTATCATATGTCACCAGCTCGCCCGTTTCCAAAATCACTTTCAAATGCGTCGGGCCGCAGGCCTGTTTCGTCGCGGCGATTTCATCGAACACCCGCCCATGGTCGCCCGCTAAAAACGCCCAGCGGTCAATCACCATATCAATCTCATCCGCCCCATCGCCCACCGCCCGCCGCACTTCCTCCAATTTCGTGCGCAGCGGAAATTGTCCGCTCGGAAAACCCGTCGCCACGGAAGCGATCTTCACCGGCGAATGGTCGCCGAGAAATTTCCGCGCGAATTTCACCATGTTCGGATAAATGCATACCGCCGCGGTGGGCGGCACGCCGTATTTAGGATCGGCGGGCTGGAGCGCTTTGCGGCAAAGATAGGCCACCTTGCCCGGCGTGTCTTTGCCTTCGAGCGTGGTGATGTCCATCATCGAAACCGCCAGTTTCAGCCCGGCGAGCTTCGCCGAAGTCTTGATGCTGCGTTTGGTGAACGCCGCCGCCCGTTCTTCCACCATCACGGCATCCACCGTGGGCGCGTCAAAACGACGAATCACTGGGCGTTCCGGCCATGCGACGGTTTTCATAATCACCGATTCTGGACGCGAATCCCTGCTCCGTCAACGCCATGCTTGACATACCCCTGCCACTGGCCTCTAGTATTCGGGAAAGGACAATCCCAAAATTTATGAACGGAACAACGCCTCCGCCACTTCCGCCGCCCGCTCCTGCACTGCCGCCGAAAACCGCCCCGCTTGCTGTCTGGAGCTTTGTTCTCGGAATCCTCAGCCTGGTGTGCTTTGGCCTTCTCGCCGCCATCCCCGCAATCATCTGCGGCCACAAAGCGCTTGACCGAATTAAAAAATCTTCCGGCACCTTGACAGGAAACGGCCTCGCCATCGCCGGCCTGATCACCGGTTATCTCGGCGCCACATTAGTGACGATTTCCATGGTCGGATTGCTGGCCGCCATCGCCATTCCCAACTTCGTCAAAGCGCGCCAGACGGCCCAACAGAATGCTTGCATCAATAATTTGCGAATCATCCAGTCCGCCAAACAGGAATGGGCGTTGGAAAATCAAAAGCCCAGCGACGCCACTCCCACCGAAAACGATCTCACACCCTATTTGCCGAATCATCTCATGCCCCATTGTCCTGCCGGCGGCACTTACACCATTGGCAATGTCACCAATCCGCCCACCTGCACCATTCCCGGCCACCAATTGTCCGATTTTAATTCCAACTGAAAACTCTCCCTGAGGATTTTTGCCCTATGTCACTGAGTTCAAGGGAGTTCACTTCCTGCAAGATTTCACCGCGGAAACCGTATAGGCCTTTGAACACTCATATTATAAAAGTTGAAAATTTGAGATATGAAAACTCGACCCGGAAACCAAAACGACGGCAGCGACGGCCGCATTTCCCTATTTGCGCCGCTGCGCCTCCGGGTATACTATCACAGAAAGGTGGACATTATGAATAACAGGCATGTCAAAAAAGTCTGCGTCAAGGGATGGAAAACCTCACTATCGCATCCGGTGAAAATAACCTTCAATCTCCTTTTAATCGTCTTTGGGCTGGCGCTCGCCATATCGGCGCCGGCGCAGGACCAAGTACCGCCGCCCATGCCGGGAACTCCCACGTATACGCCCGCGCAGCTTGACCAATTGACCGGGCCCGTCGCCCTTTACCCCGACCCGTTGCTCTCCGTGCTGCTACCCGCCGCGACCTTCCCCACCGAAATCGTCATGGCCGACCGTTACCTGAGCGAAGGCGGCGACCCCAACGCGATTGACCAACAGCCGTGGGACCAGAGTGTCCAAGCCCTGGCGCATTATCCGGACGTCTTGAAATGGATGGACGACAACCTGACCTGGACCACCCAGTTGGGCCAGGCCTTCCTCAACCAACAACAGGACGTCATGGCCTCGATCCAGCGCCTGCGCCTGATGGCCTACAACTTGGGCAATCTCCAGTCCACCCCGCAGCAGCAGGTCGTGAACAACAACGGCTATATCGAAATCCTTCCCGTTGATCCTAACAATATTTACGTGCCCGATTATCAGCCGGCCCAGGTCTACTACGACCCGGCTCCTTATGGCGCGCCGTTCATCACCTTCGCCATCTTTTATCCCATCGGCCCGTGGCTCTGCTGCGACTTCGACTGGTGGAATCATAATGTCATTTATTGGGGCCCCGGCAACCCCCGCCCGGCTGGCTGGTGGCACCAAACCCCGATGCAACGCCGGGCCTTCCTGGCCAGCGGACATGTCACCGTCTGGAACCCGAACAATCATTATGGCGGATATCAAGGTGGCGACCGCGGCTGGAATAATCAACCCGTCGGTGGAAACGTGCGCGAGCCAGCTCGCGGCATAAATAATGAAGCGCCCCGTAGCTGGAACGTTCCGTCAGTGGATCGCCCCGCGCCCGCGCCCGAGGAACGCTATGGCTCTTACAATTCTGGCTCCGACAACCGCGGCGGCAACGACGCCTTCATTGGTTCCCAAAGCGCGCAGGACGCTCGCAGTTACAGCGAACGCGGCAACGAATCCGAAGGCCGTTCAGCCCCGTCCTATGGCGGTGGAGGTGGCGGCGGCGGTGGAGAATCCCACAGCAGCGGCGGCAGCAGCTTTGGTGGAGGTGGTGGTGGCGCTCCCAGCTTTGGCGGCGGGGGTGGAGGTGGTGGCGGTGGCGGCCGGCGCTAAAAAACCTAATGAACAATGATTCTCCCAAAAACGTCTATGCTTATGAACTTTAAACGAATTCTCATCCTGGGTCTGGCTGTCCAGGCCCTTGTTTTAGCCCCGCAGCTTTGGGCCGCTGCCCAGGAAACGTTCCCCTCACCACAGGACGCCATTGGCGCCCTCGTGCCGGCTGCGGAAAGTCATGATACCAATGCCCTGCATGCCATCTTCGGCCCCGCCGGCCATCAATTGATGTCGCCCGATGCCGTCCAGGCCGCCGCGGCTTATAAAATTTTTGTGCAACGCTTGCAGGAAAAAATCGTCATGGTCACCAATTCCGATACCAGCGTCTCGCTGCAAATCGGAAACGATGCCTGGCCCTTCCCCATTCCCCTCGCAAAACAAGGCGGCCAATGGTTTTTTGACACCGCTGCCGGCCTGCAGGAAATCCTCGCCCGCCGCATTGGCATGAATGAGCTCGGCGCCATCGATGTCTGCCACGCTTACGTGAATGCCCAGCATGAATACGCCAGCCAAGACCGCATGGGCGACGGCGTCCTCGCCTACGCCCAATTTCTGCACAGCGATCCCGGCACGCACAATGGCCTGTTCTGGCCCGCCCAGCCCGGCGAACCCCTCAGCCCGCTCGGGCCCCTCGTCGCCTCCGCGCGTGGGGAAGGTTATGAGCACACCGCGAAATTGTTGAACGACCAGATCGCCCCCTATCACGGTTATTATTTCAAAATCCTCACCCGCCAGGGCAAGCACGCCGCCGGAGGCAAATACAATTACATTATCAATGGCCGCATGATTGCCGGGTTTGCCCTCGTCGCCTGGCCGGCTGAGTGGGACAACACCGGCATTATGACCTTCATCGTCAACCAGCAGGGTGTCGTTTATCAATCCAACCTCGGCCCCAAGACCGCCAAAATCGCCGCGCACCTGACCGTCTTCGACCCGGATAAGAAGTGGATGCCCGTGCCTTAGCCGGCACCATTCCACCCTGCCGGGTCCTGTTTGTAATACCGGCTCATCTGTTGATAGAGCGCCGGATGTTTTAATTGCAGCTCGCGCGGCTTGCCAAAGAAAATTTCCGTGGCCACGGCAAAAAACTCAGGCGGACTGATCGCGGCATACTCGCGCAGGAGCGTCGGTTCGCCGCGTTGAAGCTGTGCCCGGAGTTGTTCATATTCCGCGCGCATCACCCGTGTCCAATCCGTTTGCCGGCGCTTGCGCGTTTTCCACGATTCGCCACTCCCCACCAAAGGAACGCCGTCGGCAAAGCCGCCGTCTTCATAATCCAATTGATGCGCGAACTCGTGCAGCACCACATTATGACCACTCTCCGGCACGGCCAGTCCGCGATAGACTTCCTCCCACGCCAGCACCAGCGAGCCATGCGGCCACGACTCGCCTGCCCGATGCTCCTGGACCTCCGTCATCACGCCGTAGCCCGCCTGCCTTGTCGCCGGCGCCAGATACATCGCCGGATAAATGAGGATGGATTGCAAGCCCGGGAAATAATCCGTCTCCCGATGCAACAACAAAAGGCACGCCTGCGCCGCGATGCACACCCGGTGCTCCTCCTGAACTACAAACCCGCCGCACCCTTCAAACTGTTTTTCCGCCAGGAAAACCTGCATGTGTCCCTCCAATTCCCGCCGGTCGGCCATAGACAGGCGGCTGTAAAAAAGGCAATACTCCGCAACAATCCGCCGCTGCTGCAGGGAGAGAGGAGCGGCCCGTAGTTTGGTTCTTCGCGAACGTTTGAACATCAATTTAACGAGAGAAGCTCCGCCCAAAACCGCCCCTTGTCGAGTCCTGACTGAGAACCCAATGGGGATTCGGATATCCCTGACGGGGCATAACGAAACAATTTTTTTCCCAAAACTGCTTAACAGGGCTTAACGGAGCTTAATTGAGCTTAACGGGGCTTTCGAGGCTGACCGCGGTTTTGCCGGATGCCCAAACGGAATTAAACAATCTTTTATTTCCTCAACATGGCTACTTTACCCTACCTTAGCCTACTTAAGGCTACTTTTGCCTGCCGGACACCCCCCGGGGGGCGGGGCCTTTATTAGGCTTTAGTGGCCTTGAGCAGCCTTTAGCAGGTTTTAGGAATCCAGCGTTGATGGTTGATAGATGATGGCCAAACCATTCATCGCCAAGACGCAAAGACACCGAGCACTGGATTCTGAGTCCTGAATTCTTCCGCAATATGTCAAAGAGCGGAGGCCATTTTAGCTGCTGTGTTGGTATTTTCTTAGTTCCCCAATACCGTGATCATACGTGCAAGTGCATCGTTGACTCGCTCGCGCCCGCTCACTCGGTCGCCATGCGACCTTCGTTCCGTCAGGGCGGAACGAATTCCTTTCGCCACTTCCCAAGTGGCTCAAGTGTTCCGGATTGACGGTGTGTTTTGTGCATGGGCAGGATGACACCCATGGCCCGAAAGCTACGAGTGGAATATCCCGGGGCGATTTATCATGTGATGAATCGCGGCGACCGGCGCGAACCTATCTTTAAGGATGACCAGGACCGCAGCCGCTTTCTGGATACCCTCAGCGAGGCCTGCCACAAGACGGGATGGCAAATTCACGCCTGGTGCCTGATGCCCAACCATTTTCATCTGGTGATTGAAACGCCGCAGGCCAATCTGGTGGCGGGCATGAAATGGCTTTTGGGCACCTACACTTCACGGTTCAACCGGCGGCATAAACTGTTTGGACATTTGTTCAGCGGACGTTACAAATCATTGATTGTGGACGGCAGTGGCAACGGCTATTTAAGAACCGTTTGCGATTACGTGCATTTGAACCCGGTCCGTTCCAAGTTGCTGCGGCCCGAGTGCCAATTGGTTTCGTATCCCTGGAGCAGCGCGAGGTTCTATTTGCAACCGCCGGGGAAACGTCCGGTTTGGCTGCGGGTGGATCGGTTGTTGGGAGAACACGGAATTCCCCGCGACAGCCAAGAAGGCCGCCGGGAATTTGGGCGGAGGATGGAATTGCGACGGATGGCAGAGCAGGATCCAGGGCAAATGAAGACATTGCGGCGTGGCTGGTGTTTGGGAAGTGAAACCTTTCGCCAAGAGTTATTGGCGCAGATGACCGAAACCATCGGGCAAAATCATTATGGGGAAGAACGGGCGCAGAGCCGGGCAGAACAGGCCGAACGAGCGGTGCAGGAAGGATTAAAACGGCTTGGATGGGCTGAAGCGGATCTGGAAATACGCGCCAAGGGAGACGCCGAGAAAATAAAGCTGGCGGTTCGATTGCGGGCAGAAACGACGGCGACGATCAAATGGATTGCCCAACGGCTGCAGATGGGAACTTCCACATACCTCAACCATTTACTATATTGGCATCGACGTGAAAAATGAAACCCAGAAATACTATAATACTAGGAACTGACCCCTTTTTGTAATAATAAATCATTAACTTCAACGTGAAAACGAGGCTTATATCAATATTCGTCCTGACGATATTGCAGATCGGTTTTTCCAATTGTTCGGGCAACGTTGTCTTTTCGTCCGCAACTAACGACATATACGTCGGTATCTGCTCGAAAAACGCCGCCGAACGCGCCTTTGCTTTGAAGGATGATCGTTGGATAACAAATAACGCGCCAATTTTTCAAGACCAAGAGTTG
>JASHZU010000516.1 GCA_030042375.1 Verrucomicrobiia bacterium | reverse complement strand
TTTTGGGCCAATTCTTTTTTGCAAAGTCGGCCGCCTGCTGCGATGCCTCTTCTACTGATTCCACAACCGGCTGGATTTCCTCCTGCGCTTTTACTTTCACTTCCTCCACTTTGGCCGCCGCCCAGTCGCCGATTTTTGTTTCGGGAAATTTCATTTCGCCCGGGTCGAATTTCCCCAATGGACTGCTTCCACTCAATTGCGGTAAATGCGCCGTGGCTGCCGGCGCTCCTATCGGCAGCGTGTTATAGCCGTTCACAATCCAGTCCAGCTTGCCCGTCTCGATGTCTGCCAGCAGTCCGTGCACGGGAATCTTCGACCCGATGAGCGGGCTGCGGCGTATGTAATCGCACGCCTTGATGACATTTTGCCGTTCCGTGGCGAACATCCCGAAAAACTCGTTCAGATTTTCCGGCAACTGGCTGCGTTCCACCCCCAGCGCTTTTAATTTTTCCAGCAACTGCATCGTCGTCGTTTTGGCCACCTGGCAATCCGTGTGGCCGATGACGGCGATTTCCCGGCCGCCTTTCACCGCGCAGGCCAGCGCGAGCGACCGCATCGTACTGCTCAACGGGCTGGTGACGATGTTGCCCGCGTTTCGCAACCAGATGAATTGCTCTGCCGGGATTCCCAGGACATTGGGGAACAGCGCATTGAGCCGCGGGTCAATGCACGTCAGTGCGATAATAGGTAACTCCTCCGCGAAATCGTCCGGGCGCAAACCGGCCTTCTCATCGCCCGCCACCGCGCGGTGATTGGCTTCGACGATCGATTCAAATAATCGGGCCATAGCGCATCCCGCTATTTACTTTTCGAATCTTTCGCGTCCTTCGCATCCGCATCATCATCCTTCGCCATTGCCTTCTTGAGCGCCGGGACCTGCTCGAGCAGTTTTTCGAACTTCACGCCCGTCAGGCTTTCCAGGATGGGCGGCAATTGGCTGATGATCTGCGTTACGTCGCCGGTCAGCTTGCTGGCGCCGCCGCCCGGTCCGTTGCCGGAATTGATGATGACCATACGTTCCGTTTTCGAGAGCGGTTCGCTGACTTTGCCGGCCACTTCCGGCAGCACGCGCACAATCATTTCGATGACCGCCGCTTCGTTGTATTGTTTGAACGATTCGGCTTTCACGCGCATGGCTTCGGCCGTCGCTTTGCCTTGGGCCTCGATAACGGCGGCTTCCGCCAGACCGCGCGCCTTGTTCGCCTCGGCTTCAGCGATGCCCGACACTTTCGCCACATCCGCGTCGGCAAAACCGGTTGCCTTCGTTGCCGAAGCGGTACCGGCCGCCTCTGTTTCCAACTGAAACTTCTTCGCGTTGGCCAGGGTCTCGACGCGATAACGCTCGGCATCAGCGGGTTTCTGGACGGTCGCTTCCAGTTCGCGCTGCCTGCGTAAAATTTCCTGTTGTTGCAGTTCAATCTGTTTCTGTTTCTCAACAATGCTGACCTGCACTTCTTCCGCTTTCACGAGCTGGCCGGTCTTGAATTTCTGCAAATCGTACGCGAGGTCCGACTCGGCTTTTTTCTGGTTCACCGCGGCCTGGTACTGCGCGACATTGGATTGATAATCCCGCTGCGCCTCGGCGATTTTTGAGTCCGCCTGGAACTTCGCTTCCTGTCCAGCTTGGTTGGCCTGCGCGGAACGGATGGTCGCATCGCGGTCGGCCTCGGCCTGGGCAATTTGCGCGTCGCGTTTCACTTGTGCGATGCGCGGCTTGCCCAGCGCATCCAGATAGCCCTGCGAATCGCGGATGTCGCGAATCGTGAAACTGACAATCCCCAAGCCCATGTTGGCCATGTCACCCGCGGCCACTTCCTGGACCTTCGAGGCGAAGGCGTCGCGATTCTGGTAAATTTCCTCCACGGTCATCGTGCCCAGGATGGCGCGCAAATGGCCTTCCAGCGTTTGCGTGGCAATATTTCGGATTTCCTCCGTCTGTTTGCCCAGAAATTGCTCCGAAGCGGTGCGAATGGAAATGTCGTCGCCCTTGACCTTGATTTGGGCGACACCGTCCACCTTCACCGGCACGCCTTTGCACGTGTAAACTTCCGGCGTTTGGACATCGATCGTCAGCAGTTCGAGTGAAAGAATGTCCACCTTTTCAAAAATCGGCCAGACGAACGTGCCGCCGCCTTTGACGATGCGGAAGCCGATGCGCGAGCCGTCCTCGGCTTTGCGCTTGATGCCCGATACGACGAGCACCTGGTTTGGCCCCACCTTGGTGTAACGGCTGAACACCATGTAGAGCAGGAGGAAGAGAACAAAAACAATGACCACGGCGGCGATGATGATGATGCCGCCCTGGGCCGGACTCATTTGCGCAAGTAAAGGTGAGAAGTGCATGGGAATGGAATACTGGGTTAGCTTGTTTTTTGGACAAAAAATTGACTGCCGACGATACGGACGATTTTCACGTTCTGGCCGTTGGCTACCGCCACGCCATTTTCCGTGCGCGCCGGCGCTGTGTAACGGGTTCCGCCCACGACATAGGCGATTTCACCGACGCCATTTTCCGGGATGGGCGTGATGACATTGGCCTCCGTGCCCGGCAGCGCCGCGACATGCGATTCGCTTGAGCTTTGCGTGTGACGAAAAATGGAACCGAAAAAAAAGTACATCGCAGCCGCGATAATCAAACCGCCGATCAGGGAGAGCGGGGCGCTGACGATCGCGTTGCTGGTTGCGGGAAATTGCGTGAAGATTAAACCGAATCCGCCAAAGGCCGTGATGAATGAAGCAATGACTGTAGGACTGAAAATGGACATGCCCGGGTCATCGCTGGCGTCGCCACCAGCTTCGGCGTGGCCGCCGCTACCGGCTACATGGCCGGCGTGCCCGAAGAAGTGCCCGAATACAACGCTGACCACCGTGAAAAGCAATCCAGTTACCAGACAAATTCCGTAGATAATCATAAAAGAACCTTTCCGATGGCCTGTTGAAAGGGAGTTAAACTCCGTCCACGGGCCAACGCAAGCCGGAACTTCAATGTCATTGCCATCGCCATACTCCTTACTAACAATA
>JASHZU010000515.1 GCA_030042375.1 Verrucomicrobiia bacterium | reverse complement strand
AAACGCCGTGAACGAGCTGGACTATGAACAGGCCGTAAACTCTCTCTACGAGGGTTTATACCGTTTTGCTTTCAGCCTGGCGGGCAATGCTGATGATGCCTCCGAATTGACGCAAGAATCCTTCGCGCGGCTGCTGACCAAGGGCGGCCAGTTGCGCGACCGTTCCAAAGTCAAAGCCTGGCTCTTCACTACGCTCTACCGCATGTACCTCGGCTGGAAACGCCGTGAAACCTCCCTGCCGCATTATGAGATCGCCAGCGTCGAGAGCGAATTGCCGCCGGTCACCCCGGACCTCGTGGACAAGTTGCAAAATGAAGCCGTAACGGAATCGCTGCTGGAAGTGGAAGAACGCTATCGCGTGCCGCTGGCGCTTTACTATTTTGAGAATCATTCCTATGCCGAGATTGCGGCCATGCTCGACATCCCCATTGGCACGCTCATGTCCCGGCTTTCGCGCGGCAAAGAGCTGATGCGCAAATCGCTCGCCGCAAAATCCATCGGTGCCGAAAACAAAATCATTTCTATCAATCCATCCCAGCAAAAAAAATGACCGCACCATGAACAACCAGGAAGCCAAATTGATTCTGCAAGCCTACCGCGCTGACGGTCAGGATGCCGCGGATCCATTTTTTGCCGAGGCGCTGGAACAGGCCCGGCGCGATCCGGAGTTGCAAAAATGGTTCGCCGAGGAAAATGCCCTCAACACTCGCGTGCAGGCCCGCTTGGAAACGGCCATCCCCGTCCCGTCCGGCCTGAAAGCCAACCTGCTGGCGCTGCGAAAAACCGTTCGGCCGGTGCCGTGGTGGTTTCAGCCCATGAAACTGGCGGCGGCGGCCGTCATCTTATTGTCCCTCGGAGCAGCGCTCCTCCTGCTGTCGCAGAGGCCCACGCCACTGGCCTCATTCCGCGAAGCCATGGCGCGCAGTTCGGCGCAAATGCAGGATCACATTGTCCTTGAATCGCATGATTTCGGGAAGATCCAGCAATGGCTCCAAAGCCGCAACATGGATACGAATTTCAACCTCCCCGCCGCGCTGCAAGCCGGCATCCCGCAGGGCTGCCGGACCGTGGATTGGAATGGCCACAAAGCCACGATGATTTGTTTCTTTGTAAATGGGAACCATATGGACCTGTTTGTCATGGATCGGACCGGCCTGCCGGATTTCCCGGAAAACGGCGCACCGCAATTTGCCCAGGCCGGTGGCCTCATGACCGTCACATGGGCCAATGGCGGCAAGGTCTATCTTTTAACCGGCCAAAGCAAAGAGCTGTTGCAAAAAGTGCTCCAGCCGACGTGAAATCGCCCGGCGATGCCTCGGCGATTTAATTTTTTGCCGCACTCGCTTAAAGTTCACTTCCCAAAAAAATGCGGAAACCACTCCGGTAACTGGTAATATGCCAAAGCCCCGCCACCCACCGAAATCATCATCCAAAACAAAATTTGCGGAGATATCCGTTTGCTAAAAGAGCCACCGCAATCGGCGAGCGCTTCCTGAAATCCCGAAAAATCTTTGAAGATGATCCTGAAATATAAAACCGCCAATAGAAGTCCAACGCCCATGGCAGCGTAGGTGAGCTTCGTGCCATGTGCAAAAAAGTTATAAATCATCCGAAAAAATTCTGCGTCGGCTTTAAACATAGGACACAGCCGTGTCAGCAGCTTTAGTGCCCGTCAACGCGGAACCGCCTTCGTTGCCTTTGTTTCCTTCTGTGAGCGTTAATGCTTCCCGCCCTCGCTCACAAACTCCCGGTGCAGTCGCGCATAAATCCCATCCTGCTTTAACAATGATTCATGCGTCCCGCGCTCCGCGATGCGGCCCTGGTCCATCACCAGCACCAAATCCGCTTTGCGAATGGTGCTCAAGCGATGCGCCACGATAAACGCCGTCCGCCCGCGCAATAAAATCTCCAGCGCCCGTTGCAGCCGCGCCTCCGTGACCGTGTCAATCGCGCTCGTCGCCTCGTCCAGTACCACGATGCGCGGGTTCACCAGCATCGCCCGTGCAAAACAAACCAGTTGCCGCTGCCCGAACGACAACGATGACCCGCGCTCCGTCACTTCCGTTTGCAATTGCTTCGGCAGCGCGTCCAGCAAATCCAGGCAGTCCAGCGCCTCGAGTGTCGCGCGCACGTCTGCTTCCGTCGCCTCCGGTTTTGCGAACCGGATATTGTCCAGCACCGTGCCCGTAAACAGAAAATTATTCTGTTGCACGCTCCCCATCTGCGACCGCAACGAATCGCTCGTAACGGAATTTAAATCCAGTCCGTCCACCAACACATGGCCGCGTGCCGGCAAATAAAATTTTTGCAATAGCCCCACCAATGTCGTCTTGCCGCTGCCCGTATGCCCCACCAGCGCCACTGTTTGTCCCGGCTCCGCCGCAAAAGAAATGTCGTTCAGCACCGGCCGCCCCGGCACATATTCGAAAAATACATTTTGAAATTCCACGCGTCCCTTGATGACTGGCGCAGCCTTCGCATCCGCCGCATCCACCCATTCCGGCGGCTGGTCCAGCATCCGGAACAACCGTTCCGCCCCCGCCATCGCCATAAACGCCTGGTTCAATTGGTTGCCAATCGTCTGCACCGGGTCAAAAAACA
>JASHZU010000514.1 GCA_030042375.1 Verrucomicrobiia bacterium | reverse complement strand
CCTATCTGGCGCTGGTGGCGGACACCGTCATCGCCCATGGCGGCACCTTGGATAAATACATCGGCGATTGCGTTATGGCCTTTTGGGGAGCGCCGGTGGCCAATCCCAGACACGCCGTCGGGTGTGTTCGCGCGGCCATTGAGGCGCAACGGGGAATTTATAACCTGAACCGGCAGCGCCGCGCTGAAAATGAAAAGCCGGAAAATCCTGGGCAGGCAGCTTCAGGATCGGTTTCCGGGTCGTTGCTGCCCATCCTGACTCTGGGCTGCGGCGTTAACACAGGAGTCGTTGATGTAGGAGTCATGGGCTCGTTGGACCGGCAATTCAATTACACCACCTTTGGCCGTGAAGTGAATTTGGCCAGCCGCCTTGAAGGAGTGTCCGGCAGCGCGCGCATCATCATCGGCGAAACCACCTATCTTCATTTACTCCGCGACGATCCGGCGCTGGCAGCCACCTGTATTGAGCAGCCGCCGGTCAAAATCAAAGGCTTCTCCGAAGCGGTGAAAGCCTACGAAGTGCCATGGCAGGCGCCGCCATCCTGCTAATAAGAATCTAATGATAAAAAATTCCTAGTCTGGCCACAAAGTGGGCAACAGTTTCATCAGGACTGCGCTAAAGTCCGTGGAGTCCTGATACCAGAAAACACTTGCGCTCCCGCCTGTTATAGCGGGATAGTCGTTAAAGTTGTACATCGTTTGCCACGAGCACCATTTTGCCGAGCCATCCGCAAACGCTTCGTTTCCCCCGGCACAATCGTTGCCCTTTTCATGTGGCGGGACATTTACATATTCCCAGGGGGCACCGGTAACAGCTGTCGAATTTTGGCTGGCCCACTGACTGCCGAACTTCATAATGCCATCGGCCCCTATCACCCACCACGGCCTCGATTGGGCTAACTTAACTGGGCTCCAACTCGTCGGATCACCCGGAAAAGCCGGAACATTAGACCAATTTGTTATTCCGCCCATGTAGGAGTAACCAATGTAAGTCTGCAGGCCATTGTCATAAGGAAGCAAAGGACTGCGATCCGGGCACGTCCATACCGAATGGTTGCTATTCGTTGCCAATTTCATGTACGTATCCAGAGTATTCACGACCGGATCGGCAAAGGTATCCTGGACAAAATTTAGGGTGCCGCTTGTCCCCTGATTGCAAGCCGGAACAAGGTCATTGTAGTCCCCGGCATAGAGAATGGCCCCCATCGCAATCTGTTTCAAATTACCAAGGCATTGAGCGCGTTTGGCCCGTTCCTGAGCCTGGGCCAGCACCGGCAATAAAACCGCAGCCAGGATAGCAATAATGGCAATGACGACTAAGAGCTCAATCAGGGTGAACGCGCCTTTTGGAGTTTGTCTCTCCTGATTTCTTTGTATGGTCAACATAGTCAGGCAAATGCATGATGCCAACATCGGTTTTTTGGCTTTTGGATCTGCACTTACAACCTGAATTCGGAACCTCCTAAAGACAAGGAGAGAAGCATGGACGGAACTATGATTAGCATGGACGAAACTATGATTTTGGAATCGGTCGAATCTGCAGGTATGGCCTAATGGGCTGAAAAACTTCCCGAAACCCGTTTTGCCTGCTCAATAGCGTGCGGTCGGCGCTAATGCCAGTAAAGGAACGTGGAAACTGCTTGCCGCAGCCTCGGGTAAAGGTATAATTTCCGTTCGGTTCGGGTTGGTAGCTCAGCTGGTAGAGCAGTGCCCTTTTAAGGCATTGGTCCAGGGTTCGAGTCCCTGCCAACCCACCATCCCTTCTTACAATCTCCGGAGCCAATCCCAAAACCGCTTGTACCAGGGCTTGGGCGGCGGTGGTGGCGGCGGGGCCGGGGCCATATTGGTTGTAATCGGAACAAAAAAATTCGTGGAAGAAAAAATATTCGTCATCCCGTTTGTGTAAATCGGAAGCATATTGGTAGTGATAACCGGGACGTTCGTCGTTATCGGCAAATTGGTGACCGCCATGGGCGGCGGTGGAGATGGACTGGGCGGAGTCGGTTCGGGGCTTAGCTTATTGGTTTGCGCGTAAACGCTGGAAAACAAAAATGCGCTCCCCAATCCCAGAATTGCGATTAAAGCGCGAGGCGAAAATCTTCTGGCCGTCAATGTTTTCATCAACGGTTAAGAAACATTGCGCTTTGCCGGCCGCGTGTCAAAGATTTTACAACTTCCCTTTAGTGCTGGGCAGCACGCCCGCAATCCGCGGGTCATGCCGGCGCGCGGCATCCACGGCGCGGGCAAACGCCTTGAACAGCGCTTCGACGATATGGTGGGGTTCGTCGCCGTAAAGCAGCTCCAGGTGCAAATTGCAGCGGGCTTCATTCGTAAAGGCCTGGAAAAATTCCCGCGCCAGGCCAAACCGAAACGCGCTGGAAGCGTCCTGTTTTTTTTCCGCCTCAGAAATTTTTCTCTGGGAAAACTTATCCAGCCCGCGCCATACCAAATGCGGGCGCCCGCCAAAATCGATGACGCAACGTGCAAGGCACTCATCCATAGGCACATACGCCTCGCCGGTGAACGGGTTTTTGGGATGAAAACCAAAACCGTAACGGCGGATGCCTTTTTTATCGCCCAGGGCCTCGGTGAACGCCTGTCCCAGCGCGATGCCGCAATCTTCCACGGTATGGTGCGCGTCCACGTCCAGGTCGCCGGCGCAAATTAACTTTAAATCCACGACGGCATGTTTGGCGAAGAGCGTGAGCATGTGGTCGAAAAACGGAATCCCCGTTTTGATTTGCGATTTGCCTTTGCCTTCCAGGTTGAGCAGGACCGAAATGCTGGTTTCAGCCGTGGTGCGGGAAATCGTTGCGCGTCGCGCTTTCATGGGCGGGATTAAAGCAGAGGCCGGCGGGAAAGACAAAGCGCAATTATTCCGGGCTCGCCGGTTTCGAGTCTTTTAAAATGTTCACACCCTTCTGCAACTCATCGATTTGCTTCTGAATTTCATCGGGTGAAGGCGAGGCCAATTGCGCCTGCTTCAAATGGTCGATGGCGGCCTGGAGATTGCCGAGGCTTCCTTCGAGCTGGGCGAGGTGCGTTTGGATTTGCTCGAAAATAAAACGGTCATCGAAATTTTGATTGTCCGGTTTGAGCCGTTCCGATTGGGGTACGCCGGGTTGTTCCTCCGCCCAGCTTCGCAACGCGGCTTCCCAAATGGTGCGGGCGCGATCGGGTTCTTTATAATTTTCAAAATAAATTCTGCCCAGCTCATAAAGGAGCTGCGGATTGCCCGGATTATATCGTAATCCCTCGTGCAGCACCTGCTCGGCTTCCTGGGGTTGGTTAAGATTATTCCGGAGCCAATAGGACATGACCAGGTAGGTCTGGATGTTTTCGGGATCGAGTTTGGAGGAGAGTTTGAGCCAGGGCAAAATTTCCGCCACCTTCGAATTACCGCTTAAATCATCGGTCGGGCCGCCCTGGTCGAGGTGCGTATGCCGGTTGGGTATAAAATGGCGGCCAAAAGCATCCAGCCAGTCGCGTGGCGGCCCCATAAAACCGGTTTCCTCGCCCGAGTTACGGCTGGCCACTGCGCCGGTGTCTTCGGCCATATGCGGCGTTTCGAATGCTTGGTTGTTGTCGAAAATGGTGGGATAATAACCGCTATGATAATAAACATCCGCCTCCGTATAGGCAGAGTTGGCGAAAATCCGGCTGCTGTCGCCCAGCAATAAATTGAAAAAATTGTCCGATTGATGGCGGGCATATTCGATCGATTGAAACTGCGGTTGCAGGCGCATGCCGAAATTGAAGCAGAAAAGAAACAACGCAATCAACCAGCACCACAATTTTATCGCTGGATTCATACGGCCAATCAATTGACAGGTTTGCGGCGGAACACCAGGCAGGCCGCCACGAGGAACACACCCATATAAGCCAGGAAATAAAGTGCGGCGAGCGCGATAAAGCGCCAATCATTGAGCGGCCAGTCATGAATAATCAGGTTCCGCATGCCAAACGCCCATTCCAAATGAGGAATGGCATAATAAATCCCATAGACGATGGAGCGGCCCGGCTCGTGCATGTTCAGCGCAAACTGGTCCAGATATCTCCCCAGACACATAATCGTCACGACCACGGCAAAACAGATCGTGGAATTGGATGAAGGCGCGGCGAAAACCAGTGAACCCAGCAGGGAGATGGCCACCACGACGCCCAGGGCAATCCAATGCAAAAGAGCCGCCTGAAAATAATTAAGCAGCGGCCAGGTATGTTCCCGGCTCGCGGAGAGAATGCCAAAAAAAATGTAGAAACAAATCAAAGCCAGCCCGCACACAATCCAACAGCCCAAAAATTTCCCGAAAATCAATTGCGTGCGCGACAGCGGCTTGGCCAGCAACGGCAGAAGCGTGCGCTGCTCGCGCTCGGCGGGAATTTGCCGCGCGGTTGTGGTAATGGCGATAATAAGGGAGGAAACCCAAATCATCAGCATGCACAACTCTTTCAGGTAACGGACCACCTGTTTGTCATTGAAGATATTGATCGTCCCCATAATAAGGCAGATGATGATCGTGAGGATAAACAGGACGTAAAATTCCTTCCGGCGATACATCTCCAGGACAACAATTTTAGCAATGGCAAAGACGTTTCTCATTTCATTCCTGAAAGCCGATGATTTTCAAAAACGCTTTTTCGAGCGTCGGATAATTTTGCATGATTTCCGGGACGCGCCCGATGGCTTTTAAATCGCCGTTGGCAATGATGGCCACGCGGTCGCAGACCGTTTCCACTTCTCCCAATTCATGCGAGGAAAAGAAAACCGTTTTGCCTTCGTCCTTGAGCCGCTGGATGATGCTGCGGACTTTCATCCGGCCCAGCGGATCCAGCCCGCTGGTAGGCTCGTCCAAAATCAGCAGGTCGGGATTATTGATGAGCGCCTGGGCCAGGCCCACGCGCTGCTGCATTCCCTTCGAATAAGTCTTAATCAGGCGTTTGCGCGCGGAATCCAGTTCCACCAGCTTGAGGGTCTCGTCGATGCGCCTATCCGCTTCCGCGCGCGGCAGGCCAAAGATTTGCGCGTAAAAGCGCAGCAATTCTTCCGCGGTGAGAAATTTGTAATAGTAGGTCAGCTCCGGCAAATAACCGATGCGCTGGCGCGCAATGGGCTGGCGGACATCAATGCCGAAAAGCGAGGCCGCGCCGCCGGTTGGCTGGACAAACCCCAGCAGCACATTCATGGTCGTTGTTTTGCCCGCGCCGTTGGGGCCGAGAAAACCGAAAACTTCGCCGGTGGAAACTTCCAGGTCGAGTCCGTTCAGGGCCACTTTGGTCATCTGCCCCAGCTCCCGGCTCTTGAATTCCACGCGCAGTTTTTCCGTTTTCAGAATGACGCTCATGCCTGTGGGCGTTGTTTTAGTTTAAACCCCTGGAGATGTCAACGGCAGGGAGCACTGCAGCAAAAGAAAGACGGCAGGGCAAACGTGTTAACACGAAATGCCCTGCCGTTTGTAACACACCAATTACTGCAAAATGTGAGGATTGCTCGGCAAAGTGCTCAGCGAGCAATAGACTTGCGGCGTGACACTGATATTGTTGATGGTATAAGTGCCGCCGGCCGGACAAGTGGGAATGGAGCTGTTCGAATTTAACTGGATGTAGGGAGTTAAATCCGTTTGCATGTTTGGCGGGGCTGAGCCAGCCGCCTGACCGGTTTCCATGGCCCATTGTTGAACGGCCGAATTGATCTGCCGCAGGTTATTAATGCAGGCATTCTGTTGAGACGAGGCGCGCGATCTGATGAAGTTGGGAAGCGCAATGGCCACCAACAACCCAATTATGCCCACCACGATCATAATTTCCACCAGGGTGAACCCGCCTCGGCTATGGACGTTGTTTTTCATAACGTTGGCCTTTTGGTGTTCGCTTTAACACTTGTTAGAACTCACAGGCCCGGGGCTTGAGCTCCGGGCCTGTGGCGATAACAGTGTTATTACGGCGAGAGGTGCGGCTGGGCCGACAGCGTGCTCAGAGAGCAAGTCACTTGCGGCAAATTGCCGACTGCGCCAATCGTGTAAGTTCCGCCTGCCGGGCAGCCAGGAATGCTGCTGTTCGAATTGAGCTGGATGTACGGAGTCAGGTCAGTATTCGCAACGGTCGCGCCTGTCTGCTGGCCGGTTTCCAGAGCCCATTCATTCACCGCGGCGGTGATTTGCCGCATGTTATTGATACAAGCATTCTGCTGGGAGGTCGCACGGGCTTTCACGAAGTTGGGAATCGCGATCGCGGCCAGCAAACCAATGATAGCCACAACAATCATGATTTCCACCAGGGTGAAACCTGCTTTACGGGACTGTTTCATTCTTTTCATGTTCAACTCTCTCTCTACGTTAGCGGAGTGAACTTCATAACAGGCGGGTTTATATGATGACGTTTTCGTTCACTGCATTGCCTGTTACAACCGCTGAAACAATAAACTGCCTGCCAGGGCAATTTCTTGTCGTTGCAAAATGCAGCAGCTCCAATGCCATATCTACAAGACCTTGCATGCCGGTTTACTATATCTTGGGCCGGCGAGAAAGATTGTTTCCAAGCAGCTTTATCGATAAAACAGGAAATGATGTCAGCAAACAAAAAAGGCTCGAAGCCATAGGCTCCGAGCCTGCGAGAAACCGTATGAATTACGGAGACTTGTGGGGTTCAGCCGACAGCGTGCTCAACGAGCAGGTCACCTGCGGCAAGTTGCCGACTTCACCAATGGTATAGGTGCCGCCAGCAGGACAGCCAGGAATGCTGCTGTTGGAGTTCAACTGGATGTAGGGCGTCAGGTCCGTATTCGCAACGGTCGCGCCTGTCTGTTGGCCTGTTTCCAGGGCCCACTCATTCACCGCCGCAGTAATCTGCCGCATATTGTTAATACAGGCATTTTGCTGTGATGTCGCACGGGCTTTCACGAAGTTGGGAATCGCGATCGCGGCCAGCAAACCGATAATGGCCACAACAATCATGATTTCCACCAGGGTGAAACCCGCCTTGCGGGACTGTTTGATTTGTTTCATACTTTCACTTTCTTCTCTGAGCTGCGGTGGAACATTACCCCAGGCGGGTTATATGATTGCATGTTTGTTCACTTAATTGCCCGTGGTAACCGCATTTCAGCCGAAAACTCTAGCACCGTATATGCCAGAGAGTCACTTTAACAGGTTTAGAGCTTTTTTAAAGATAAACCGTTCATTTTTAGCCTGACAACGATACTTTAGCCTGACAACGATACTGGGACTGCCTCTTTGATGGACAGTGTATGATTTCGAGACAATGCGGCAATTAATTAGTTTGGCTTTAACAATCCCATTTGACAATCGGAGAGAAATGCGTCAAGCTGTCGACGAGTTGACTGCGAAATTTCCCCTGACGTTTTGAGGATATTTCTCGAAACGCACGGTTAACAAAATCCAATTTGAACTTTTCCAGTCACGGGTCGTCCAATGCATGACGGCCTTAATAGCGAGGAAATCAAATTCCAGCCAAACCTAGATTATATTTTTTATGCCAAGAGTTGCCAGAAAGCCAAAAGCAAAGCCGTCGGAAGAAATCCCGGCTGAACCACCGCCGGCGCCCGCGCCCGCCGCGCCGCCGCCCGAACCTGCCCTGCAGCCGCCTTCCAGGCCCATCGAACCAACGGCCGCAGAAGAAGAACCAAAATCTCAGGAAGAACGCGGCTCACAACGCGATAAAATCGCTTCGTCTCTCAATATCGCCAAACTCCAGGCCATGAGCATGACCGAGCTCAACTCGATGGCCAAGGAATTGAACGTCGAGAACTTCGGCACCATGCGCAAGCATGAGGTTATTTTCCATATCCTCCAGAAAAATGCCGAGCGCGCCGGCGTGCTCTTTTCTGAAGGCGTCCTGGAAGTGTTGCCCGAAGGCTTTGGATTTTTGCGTTCGCAGAGTTTCAACTATTTGCCCTGCCCCGAGGACATTTACATCTCGCCGTCGCAAATCCGCCGTTTTGATTTACAAACCGGCAATCTCATCGCCGGGCAGATTCGTCCGCCCAAAGAAAAAGAAAAATTTTTCGCGCTGCTCAAGGTCGAAGCCGTGGACGGTGAAGATCCGGACAAGGCCAAGGAGAAGACGCACTTTGACAATCTTACGCCGCTCTTTCCCAACAAGCGGTTCATTTTGGAGACTGCCGCGGACGAGTTGAACACGCGCGTTTTGGACTTGGTTTGCCCCATCGGCAAGGGCACGCGCGGGCTGATTGTGGCCCCGCCGCGCACCGGCAAAACGGTTTTGATGCAAAAAATCGCCAATGCGATTTTGAAAAATAATCCCGAGTCGTATTTGTTCATCCTGCTGATTGACGAACGTCCGGAAGAAGTCACGGACATGGAGCGCACCTGCCGCGGCGCCGAAGTCATTTCGTCCACCTTTGACGAGCCGCCCGAGCGTCACGTGCAAGTGGCCGAAATGGTCATCGAAAAAGCCCGCCGCATGGTCGAACACAAACGCGACGTTGTGATCCTCCTGGATTCCATCACCCGCCTGGCCCGCGCCTATAACACCATCCAGCCGCACTCCGGAAAAATCCTTTCTGGTGGCGTGGACGCCAATGCATTGCACAAACCGAAGCGCTTCTTCGGCGCGGCGCGAAACGTCGAAGAAGGCGGTTCGCTCACCATCATGGCCACCGCCCTCGTGGACACCGGCTCACGCATGGACGAAGTGATTTTTGAAGAGTTCAAAGGCACCGGCAACATGGAAGTGCATTTGGACCGCGCCCTCGTGGACCGCCGCATCTTCCCTTCGGTGAACATCGAACGCTCCGGCACGCGCAAAGAGGAATTGCTCTATCATCCGGACGAATACAATCGCGTCGTCATTTTGCGCCGCGCCCTCACCGGCGTGCCGCCGGTGGAAGCCATGGAGCTGATGCTCAACAAGCTCAAGAAAAACAAGAGCAATATTGAATTCCTCCTCAATATGGGGGTGTGAGTTGATTGGCCTCGCGGAACGAGTCCGCCCCATAACGTGTCAAAAACGCGCTTTCCTGAAGCCCTTCCAGGCGGCAAAATAAATTGATGCTCTTTCGCAGGCTGATCAAATTCTTCACGTCGCTTCGGCTTACTGTGGTTTTGCTCGCCTTCGCCATCGTGCTCGTTTTTATCGGCACGTTGGCGCAGGTGGATGAAGGGCTTTACCAGGCTCAGGCCCGCTACTTCAGGCAATGGATTGTGCTGGGGCTGGATTTGTTTGGAACGAGGATTCCGATTATCCTGCCCGGCGGTTATCTCATCGGCACATTGTTGCTCATCAATTTGTTGGCCGCGCACATTTATCGTTTCCAATTCTCGGTTAAAAAAATCGGCATCCAACTCGCCCATCTCGGGGTGATTTTGCTACTGGCCGGCCAGCTCGCCACCGACAGGTTCGCGCACGAAACGCAGATGCACTTTTATGTCGGCCAGACCAGGTCTTATTCCGAAAGTCCGCAATATTATGAACTGGTTTTCTCAACCCCGACCGGCCCAAATACGGAGCAGGTTGTTTCTATTCCCGCTTCCTGGCTCGCCCAGGGCGGTGTCATCCAGGACACCAACCTGCCCTTTACTATCCAGGTGAAACAATACTGGATAAATTCCGAGCCGTCCTTTCGCGCGCCCATGATGCAAAATGGCCCGCCGCTCGCAACCAATGGGGTCGCTCTCAATTTTGATTTCCATCCCGAGCCCGAAGTCAAAACCACCGATGACAAAAACGTTCCCACCGCGCTCATTGAATTGGATGGCTCCAGCGGTTCATTGGGCGATTGGGTCGTTTCCGACTGGACCGGCGATGCCGCCATGATTGAAGCCATCCAGAATGAATATGCGTCGATCGCGGGCGACCAAATGGCCCATGAAATCGTCAACGATTTGACACGGCCCCAAACCGTTTTCGCCGATGGCAAAAAATACACTTTCTCCTTGCGGGCTGAGCGTACCATTTTCCCGTTCTCACTCACGTTGTTGAAAGCCACCCACACCTTTTACCAGGGCTCAGATACTCCAAAAGATTTCCGCAGCCTTGTGCAATTACAGAACTCGCACACGGGCGAGAATCGCCAGGTCGAAATTTCCATGAACCATCCCTTGCGCTACGCCGGGCTGACTTTTTACCAGTACCAAATGAACGCCAGCGAAGCCGCCGTGGAAGCCGGGCAAACCCCATCATCCGTGCTCATGGTCGTCCACAATCCCAGCTGGTTGACGCCGTATATCGGCTGTGGAATGGTTGCCCTTGGATTGGTCATCCAATTTATGTTCCATCTTGTCGGTTTTATTGCGAAGAAAAGATAATCCTGTCATGAAACGATTGCTGCCCATCATCCTGACCATGATTATGGCCGTCTGGTTTCTCTGTCAGATCCAGCCGCCTAAGGACAAGGATTTCGCCTACTCCAAATTCGGACAATTGCCCATCGTTTTTAACGGCCGCTTGAAACCCATGGATTCGCTCGCGCGCAATTCCCTCCTGCAAATCCATGAAACGCAAACCTTGGACGTTGAGCCATGGGCCAGCATGTGGAAAAAGCATCAAACCATTTCCGCGACCGAATGGCTGGCCAACGTCATGATGAATCCGCAAGCGGCCGATGATTGGCCTGTGTTTCGTGTGGATAATCCTGACCTGATCGCTTTCCTGAAACTGCCGGACCGCGACCTGGCACAGCATCAGGACGGCGAACATTATTCCTGGAACCAAATTGCGCCGTCCCTGGATGCGTTCGACGCGGAGGATGGCCGTATCGAAACCAACGTTCCTTCCGCGAGCCGTAGCGCCTACGAACGCGCCGTTGTCAAAGTCCATGACCGGCTTGTGCTTTACGCGCAATTGAAAAACGCCATCCAGCCGGAAGATACGCAAAACTGGAAACAGGAAATGGCCGATTACGAAGCGCTGGTTCCAGCTGGCATCGCCGCCGTCCAGGCGCAACAGGCCGGGCAAAAATATGACCAGCAGGCGCTGAACGCTTTTGCCGGAGAATTTCAGCGGTTCAATTATATGGCCCAGCTCGAGCCGCCCATGGTTGTTCCGCCCGAAAATGGCTCCGGCGATTGGCAAAATGTCGGGACGGTGATGATGGAAGTCGCCCGCGGTAAGCCCGTTTCGCCGGTAGTGGGAGACTACGCCGACATGGCCGGCGCGCTCCAAAGCCATGACGCACGCGGATTTAATTCCGCTCAGGCCGACCTGTGGCAATCCATCGAGCCCGACCTTTCCCGCGATTTGGCGAAAGCGCGTGCGGAAGTGTTCTTCAACCAAATGCAACCGTTCTACAATGCCATGGTCATTTATGTCCTGGCCGGATTGCTCGCGATTTTCTCCTGGTTCAATCTCTCCGAAGCCCTCCGGCGCTCGGCGGTTTGGCTCATCGCCCTGGCGTTTTTCATTCACTCCATGGGATTGCTTTACCGGATCATTTTGCAAGGCCGCCCGCCTGTGACGAATCTCTATTCCTCGGCCATCTTCATCGGCTGGGGCGCCTGCCTGCTGGGAATTATTCTCGAAAAATTTTATAAAAACGGCATCGGCGCGGTCGTCTCCGCAGGCATGGGCTTCATCACGCTCATCATTGCCCAAAATCTTGCGCTCGATGGCGACACCATGGAAATGATGCGCGCCGTCCTCGATACCAATTTCTGGCTCGCCACGCACGTCGTCGCCGTCACTACCGGTTACGCCAGTACCTTTGTCGCGGGATTTCTCGCGCTGATCTACATCACTCGCGGTGTGTTCACACGGACGCTGGATGAAGTCACTGCCAAATCGCTCACGCGCATGATTTACGGCATCGTTTGTTTCGCCACGCTCTTCAGTTTTGTCGGCACCGTCCTCGGCGGCATTTGGGCCGACCAATCCTGGGGCCGTTTCTGGGGCTGGGACCCCAAGGAAAACGGCGCGCTCATCATCGTGTTGTGGAACGCCCTCATCTTGCACCTGCGCTGGGGCGGCATGATTCGCGACCGCGGCCTCGTCAACTGCGCGGTCTTCGGCAGCATCGTCACCAGTTGGTCATGGTTCGGCGTCAACATGCTCGGCATCGGCTTGCACAGCTACGGTTTTACCGAAGGCGCTTTTCTTTGGCTGGGAGGATTTGTCCTGAGCCAGCTCGGCTTCATTGGCATTGGTTGTTTGCCCCTCCGTAAGTGGCGAAGCTTCGCGTCGCAACCAAAAGATTTTACGCCACCAGATATCGACTTCAAATTGGCCGGTGGAAATAACTAAATAAAGTTAAAGGCTCGATCGGCTCCGCTTTCTTCAAGGTTCCCGACGGTTGCCTATATGGCAACATTTGGTCGTTTATTTTTCATTTATATTTGACAATATATATCGGCTCCTGTGAAATCGTCTCTGTCGCGCAAAAGGTGCGGCACAACCAACAACTACAGGGTAAAAATTATGCAAGACAAGGTTCGTTTCAAAATTCGCTCTCTTTCACAAACTGCCATGGTTTCGGCCGCGTCTCTCGTTGCGCTGGCCGCCACGCCTTGCCGCGCTGGCTATACGGAAATGACTTCCTCCGGCAATGCCTTCCTGGATTATTTCGCGAATTGGTTTCCGCGCGTCACGGAGATTCAGGCCGAGCAACCGCACTGGGCCACGCCCGTCGCCACCGTCACGCCGCGACTGGAAGAGGAATT
>JASHZU010000011.1 GCA_030042375.1 Verrucomicrobiia bacterium | reverse complement strand
GGAACGATGGGAAGCAACACCATTGCAAAAAGGTGTGATGCAGGTTGGCGTGGACAGTTTTGCCGCGCGATTCGAAGATAACGGCGCGGGCATCAACGTCAGTCCATCAGACAGCATTCGCAACCTGGTGGAGCGAATTGAGCTCGCGGACAAGGTCGGCCTGGACGTCTTTGGCGTGGGCGAACATCATCGCAAGGAATATCTCGATTCCGCGCCGCAAATGATTCTCGCGGCCGCCGCCATGCAGACCAAAAGCATCCGCCTGGTCAGCGCCGTCACCGTTTTGAGCGCGGCGGATCCGGTGCGCGTGTTTCAAAATTTCGCCACGCTGGACCTGCTTTCGCAGGGCCGCGCGGAAATCGTGGCCGGTCGCGGCTCGTTCACCGAGGCCTTTCCTTTGTTTGGGCTGCAACTCAACGACTACGATTCGCTCTATGCGGAGAAATTGGAGTTGCTCCTGAAGCTGCGCGAAAATGAATTTATTACGTGGTCCGGCAAACATCGCCCGGCGCTGGCCGGGCAGGGCGTGTATCCGCGCCCGTTGCAAAATCCGCTGCCGGTTTGGGTGGGCGTGGGCGGCACGCCGGAATCTTTCGCCCGCGCTGGAATGCTCGGCCTGCCGTTGATGGTGGCCATCATCGGCGGCGAGACGCGCCGTTTCCGTCCGCTCGTGGACATCTACCGCGAATTTGGCCGGCGCGCCGGTCATGCGCCGGAAAAGCTCAAAGTGGGCGTCCATGCCGTCGGCTACGTCGCCGAAACGACGCAGCAGGCGATCGATGACTTTTTCCCCGGCTACGCCAAAACGTTCACGCGCATTGGCAAGGAACGCGGCTGGCCGCCAGTCACGCGTGCGCAATTCGATGCTCTGCGCAGCCGGCACGGTGCGTTCCTGGTGGGAAACCCGGAAGAAGTCGCGGAAAAAATCCTGCGCCACAGCGAAGAGTTGGGCGGCATTTCGCGGATTACGTTCCAGATGGACGTCGCGGAGTTGGCGCAGCCGAACTTTTTACGCGGCATTGAATTGCTCGGGACCACTGTCGCCCCTGTTGTAAGAGCGAGTACTGCAAAATAAGCAAACGCCTGAGGGGCGGCGCGAGGTTGGGGACCGGGAGATGGCGGGTGGCGACAGAAGCTCCAAAGCCCAAGCACCAAGCATCCGCCTGCGCGGCGCGACGGCGGCCAGAGAAGCTCCACGGCTCCAACATCCAATATTTGGCTATTGGCGAAAAATAAATCGTAGGGTTTGATTTAAGTTGATTGAAGGAGTTTTCGGCACGATGTTTGTGGTGTGAGACGGCATGAATATCAAGGAACGGAAAATCCGCGGCTTGCTGATTGACCTGGACGGCGTGCTTTTCGTGGGCAGCCAGCCGATTCCGGGCGCCGGAGACGCCGTCCGCCGTCTGGCCGATGCCGGCACGCCGCGTTGTTATCTCACCAACACCACCACAAAATCTGTCGCGTCGCTTCGGAAGAAATTGCAGGACATGGGTTTGGCCATCGAGGCGGGAGAAATTCTCAGCGCGCCCGAAGCCGCCCGGTTGTACCTCGAAAGCAAAGGCCGCCCGGTTTGCAAATTGCTGCTGAATGCCGAGGTGCTCGGCGATTTCCGTGACTTCCAGCAATCCGATACGGAGGCGCAGGCGGTCGTCATTGGCGACATCGGCAACGCCTGGACTTACGATTTGCTCAACAATGTTTTCTGGCTCGTGATGAACGGCGCGGAGCTGGTGGCGCTGCACCGCAACAAATTCTGGCAGACCGAATCTGGCCTGCAGATGGACATTGGCGCGTTTGTGGCCGGGCTGGAATATGTCACCGGAAAAACCGCGACCGTCATGGGCAAACCATCGCCCAAATTTTTCGCGGCGGCCTTGTCGCGCATCGGCTGCCGGGCCGGTGAAGTCGCCATGATTGGCGACGACATTGACACCGATATCGGCGCAGCCCAGGAGGAGGGCATGGCCGGGATTTTGGTGAAGACTGGAAAATATCGGGAGGCCTATGCACAAGCCTCGAAGATAAAACCCGATTTGGTCCTGAATTCGATCGCGGATTTGGATGGATTGTGAAAGCGGAACGACGACGCCAACCTATTTAATCTTGTCCGCCGGCGTGAAATTCGCCCGCCAGCCTGCGCCTTCTGTGTGGGTATGAAATCCGTAGTTATTTGTGGATACTGTGACGGGCGCCATGCGGAAATTGACGGAAGGTGTTGTTACAGATCCCCCGAGCGGCACGATGGTCGCGTTTGAGCTGCCGGTAACCGCTCCCGAGGGATATTTGACATTATCGACATCGATGGAAACCTCCACTCGTTGCCAATTGCTAAATTTATAGCCCGTGTTCGGAATCGCATTCATGGAATAGTCTTTGCCCACCTCAAGCTGCTGGCCGCCCTGGAGGGGTGAAATCGTGCCGCCGCCGCTGGTGAACAGCAGCGCGGGGGCCGATGAAGTTTTCGGGCCGGCTTGCGCCGACAATTGCTCCATCGCCAGCACCATCATTAATGCGAAAAATATCCGTTTCATAATGCAATCATCACATTTGTAGCATTCGCCATACCGCCTAACCCTGCAAAAACCCCTTTAAAAATCCAATGTTCCAGCCCCTGTTCTCGTTAAGCGATTGGTTTTTTGATTCCACTGGCCTGCGTAAAAACTTCACGCGAAAAGTGTGAATCTCACGCGCCTTTGTCTTAGTACATCGTCACTTTTATGCGGGACATAAGAAAAAATTGCCGTGGCACAGGTTATGCGTATGCTTTTTTTGGAATGAAAATGTTCGTCATCAACCCCCGAACAAAAGCGTTCACGTTAATCGAATTGCTCGTAGTGATTGCGATTATCGCAATCCTCGCGGCACTTTTGTTGCCGGTCTTTAACAAGAGCCAGCAGCGCGCCCAACGCATCTGGTGCGAAAGCAACCTCCACCAAATCGGCGTGGCCTTTCATACCTTCGCCAACGACCACGGCGGTTATTTCCCCATGGCCGTCTCCACCAACGACGGCGGTTCCATGGAATATATTCAGGCCGGCTATACCGCAGGCCCGGTGTTTTACACTTCCTATCATACGTTTCTATCGCTCGCCAGCGATGTCATTAAACCGCAGCTTCTCATTTGCCCGTCGGATACGCGCACGCCGGCCGCGAATTTTTCTTCGCTCCAGAACAGCAATGTCAGTTACTTCATCGGCGCGAACGGCACGTTTGATAAACCCGGCTCCATCCTCGCCGGCGACCGCAACCTGGAAACCAATTCCTTCGAGGAGCTGACCATTTTGGGAATCGGCACCGGCAGCAGGTTGCGCTGGACATCGGAGATGCACCAGAACCAGGGCAACGTCCTCTTCGCTGATGCGCACGTCGAGGAATGGAACAACCCGACCTTCAACAGCGCGGAAAGCCAATTGCCGATCGCCGAAAACCTGTTTTTGCCATCTGTTGTCCCCGGCATAACCATAGCTTCCGGCGGCCCTGGCGGTTCACCGCCTTCTGGCCCAGGCCCGGGTCCGGGTCCGGGTCCCGGTCCTGGTCCGAGTCCTGGTGGTTCGCCGCCTTCCGGTTCAGGTTACACACCTCCGCCGTCGCCGTCCGCGCCTTCATCCTCTTCTCTGCCCTCGCAATCATCGGTTGCCGCGTCTTCATCCTCCTCTTCACAAAACCCGTCGTCGGGCGCGCCGGGTTCGCCCGGAGGCATGAATAACCAGCCGGCCCGCGCGGCAGCGGCGCCTTCCGAAACAGAAACCGATTCGGAGTACATCGCGACTTCAGAAGTGAAAACGAATCTTATCGTCCCTACTGCTGCGTCCAACGGCGATCCCGATGCCGGTATGTCGGTGTTTAACCGCCATCTTACCAAAACCCTGCAAAGCACCTTTGAATGGCTGTATCTGTTGCTCTTGCTCCTGATGCTGCTCTACCTCGCCTATAAAATCCGGAAATGGATGCGCGAGAGGGACGAGAAACTGAAGGCGAAAATGATGCGCCAACAATCTCAGTCAGATTAATAATGGAGAGAAATAATTGAATTTGGCACTCGATTTGCCATCTAATCTCTTCATTGGAAATCTACGAAACACTTTGGAACAGCGCCGTGGCTGCTTTTGAGCAGGGACAACCGCACATTGACCCCCATTTATCCGATAAGGCAAACGATCTGCGCCGCGGCGTGACACTCATCTTTCGTCCCGCGCCGCCCGTGCGCAACGCCGTGGCCCGCTTTCTTGGCCGCCTCACTACCATTTGCCCGGGCCAACACATTTATCGTCCGGAAGAACTTCATGTCACTGTCCTTTCCATTATTTCCGGAACGGAACATTGGCAGCGTGAAACGGAGCGCCTCGACGCTTGCCGTCCGCTAATTCGCGAAGCGCTCGCCCGTCATCGCTCATTCAAAATCAATTTCCACGGCGTCACCGCTTCACCCGGCAGCGTGCTCATCCAGGGATTTCCCCACGGCGATGCCCTTGCGGCCATCCGTGACGACCTCCGCACCGCCTTTATTCGAAATGGCCTCGGCGATATGCTCGATCGGCGCTACAAAATTTCCGGCGCCCACATGACGGCCATGCGCTTTGGAAAATCCTGCGCCGATTTAAAACCGCTTCTCACATTCCTTAAAGCCAGCCGCGAAATCCCTTTCGGCGAAACCGAAGTGACAAATCTCCAACTCATTTTCAATGACTGGTATGCCTCCGCGGAACCAGTGAAGGTGCTGGAAGAATATCGTTTGTTAAAATGAGAAAGTCAGTCTTGTACGCGCATCAGCGTGCACTCGCCTTTAGCGCTCGTTATCGCAACGGTCCATTTCAAGTGTGCGGAGCCTAGGTGTATGTCCAAAAGACCTTTACCCGAAATTTGTCCTGTTGGAAATTTGGCCATCTTCGCAAGTTCAATTATGACTCCAGATCGAATGTGCGAAGGGAAAGGGGCCATATCATGCCAGGTATCCTTCACCTTGTACCGAATCGGTGTCTCTCCATTCGGTAGAACTGCGCCAATCACGAGTTCTGTCGCTCCGTCCTGATGGGCTTGGAATAAAACAACTTGAATTAACTGAATGTGCATAAACCGATCTTTTCGGCTCGCGGCCATGAGGGCAAAGAGATCATCTTCCCTGCCTGGAAGCTTGAGGACATCAATGAGATCCTTGCAACCCGGCGGCAGCGTCACGTCTCGCTTTTTTGGATTAACAAAAGGATTCATGCTTTCGCATTTAAAATGCTCCTCACTCGCTAAAAATCAAGCCCGTATGCCTGGCGCAATACGCCTCGGACCTTGGCTTTTTTGTTATTTTCGGCCCAAAACAATCCCATTTGATTTTCCTGCATTCCCACGCTACTGTTGTTTATTGTCGCACAGGTGAAGGATATGTTGGCTACTCCCGATTTAATCCAGGAAACGGCTCAACGCTTCCGGTTGGAGGAACTCCTCCCGGAATGGAAGCGCGTGCCCCTGTATCATACCTTCCTCGCGCAGCGGCCCGTCGGTCCTGACATTTTGGCCGCGCTTAAGAATTTTCCTCTCACCGGCAAGCGCGAAATGCGCGAAGGTTTTCCCTTCCTGCCGCCCGGCCAAAAGCTCGAAACACTACTCGAACAGGAAATTGTCGAGCTGGAACACACTTCCGGCACGTCCGAGGAACAGCTCCCTGTGCTTTTCAAGCGCGGCTGGTGGGACGCCCAGGAGGAACGCGCCCTGCGGCTGAATCCCATCGTCGCCCGCGTCCTCGATGCGCATCCCAATGCCCGGCGCGCCACACTCACGACGCCCGCCTGCAACGGCCGCGTCTGTTTCTCTGCCTGGCGCTCGCGCGCGCATCGCACCATTGGAAAGACACTTTACGTTAACCAGCAGCGCATCCCGTTTGTGTTGACCGATGAAAATCTCGCCGGCATGGCCGGGGAAATCGCCGATTGGTCGCCCAAATTTTTGGACACTGACCCCGTGCATGCCGCGTGGCTTGCGCTTTATTGCGAGCGCAAGGGCATTCGCTTTCCGTCGCTGGAATTTATTTTGTGCAGCTATGAATTTGTCAGCACCGTTCACCGGCGGATTATTGAGCGCGCTTTTGGCGTGCCGGTTTTCAATCTTTACGGCTCGACCGAAACCGGCCATTTATTGATGGAAGACGGGCAGGGGAATATGAAGCCCTGTTACGATAACGCCTTTCTTGAAATCACCACGCCCGACACCCGCGGTATTGGCGACCTGGCCGTCACCACGCTCACCAACGATTACATGCCGCTGTTGCGCTATCGCATCGGTGACCTCGTGGAACGCAGCGAACAGCCGTACGAAACCACCTATACCGTTCATGGCCGCGCCCGCGATGCCATTCGCGATGGCCAGGGCCAGCGTGTGACCACGTGGGACATTGATCAATGTTTCAAGGATATCAGCGGCATCGCCCACTATCAGCTTCAGCAATCTG
>JASHZU010000513.1 GCA_030042375.1 Verrucomicrobiia bacterium | reverse complement strand
TCAAAATCTCCGGTTCGCCGTCCGTAATAAGGACGGTATGCTCAAAATGAGCGGATAATGAACCATCTTGCGTGACCACTGTCCAGCCATCTTTTAATATTTTTACTTCAGGCCGGCCGGCATTGACCATCGGCTCAATCGCTATCGTCATGCCCGCCCGCAGCTTGTCGTTCATCTTAGGGTCCACGAAATTAGGCACTTGCGGGTCTTCATGCATCGCCCGCCCAACCCCGTGACCGACAAACTCACGCACTACACTGAATCCATTACCTTCAACAAATTCCTGGATCGCGCGCGAAATATCGCCCACGCGATTGACCGCCCGCGCCTGGGCAATGCCCAGATAAAGCGACTGTTCCGTCACATCCAACAGCCGTTGCGCCAAAACGCCGCAACCGCCTACCGCAAACGTCCGCGCATTGTCGCCAATGAAACCCTTATGCGTGACGCCGACGTCGACGCTAACGATATCGCCGAACCGCAACTCGCGCTCACCGCCCAGGCCGTGAACGACTTCCTCGTTCACCGAAATGCAAACGTAACGCGGATATTTCCGGTAACCCAGAAAGGCGCTTTTGCCGCCGCGCGCTTTGATTTGCTCTGCCGCAAAATCGTCCACCTGCCGCGTCGTGATGCCCGGCTTAATAAAGGCACCAATCTCTTCCAAAACGTCCGCCGCCACTACGCAGGCCGAGCGCATCAATTTCAACTCGTCCGGGGTCTTGACTTTAATTCCAGCCACAACTCAATAACCGCGTCCGCGGATTCTTCCCTTTTTCAGGAACCCATCGTAGTGGCGCATCATCAGGTGCGATTCGACCTGCCGCATCGTGTTCAACAAAACGCCCACCGCGATCAAAATGCTCGTGCCGCCGAAGAATTGGGAGATGTTCGGCGAAACATTCGCCTGCTTGTTCAAAATAATCGGAATGACGGCAATGACGGTCAAAAATACGGCGCCGGCCAGGGTCAGGCGGCTCATCGCCTTGTGCAAATAATCGCTGGTGCTGACGCCCGGACGCACGCCGGGAATATAACCGCCGTTTTTCTTCAGGTCGTCGGCGTATTGAATTTCGTTAAACGTCGTCGCCACCCAAAAATAGGAGAAGAACAAAATCAACAGGCCAAAGAGGAACAGGTAAAGGCCCGAGCCATAATTGACCTGGGAAGCGAGTGACTGGGCGTACGGGCGCAGGAAAAGCGGCCCATTCAGGTACAGCCAATTGCAGACGGGATAGGGAAACATCAGGATCGACGAAGCAAAAATGATGGGCATGACGTTGGCCTGGTTGACCGGCATAGGAATGTAGCTGGTGCCGCCCTGATACATCTTGCGGCCGACCATGCGGCTGGCGTATTGGACGGGCACTTTGCGCTGCGCCTGGGTAATCGCGACGATGCCCGCGATTACGGCAACCAATAAACCGATTAACAAAAGACCGGTCCCAGCGAAATGATAATGGGATTCCGTCCCGCCAGCCGGAACGAACATCCGGTAAAAGTCATAACAGGCATACGGCAGGCCGGCGACGATGCCGACAGTGATGATGAGCGAAACGCCGTTGCCAATGCCGCGCTCGGTGATTTGTTCACCCAGCCACATCAGCAGAAGCGTGGCCGTGGTCATGGTCGTTATGGCCAGGATGTAATACAAAATGTGGTTGTCCATGATGACGAGCTGGCCGGGAAACCCATTAAAGGCTTTCCCCGGATGCAGGTAACCATTGGCAAACCACGCACCCTGCCCGATGCACAACGGGACGGTGAGATAACGGCCGTACTGGATAATCTTCGCGCGGCCGCCTTCTTCACGAGCCAGCTTGCTCAACGTGGGAAAAACCGCCTGCAACAATGTCAGGATGATGGAGCCGGTGACGTAGGGCATGATGCCCAGCGCGCCCACGGCGCAATTCGAAAACGCACCGCCCGCAAATCGGTTATACATACCCAGCACGCCCGCCATACCCTGGGCATTTTTTTGCGACCATTCCGCCAGGGCATGCGCATCCACGCCCGGGATGGGGATATATGCCAGCACCCGCGCCACCGCCAGCAAAGCCAACGTGAAAAAAATCCGGGACTTCAGTTCCGGAATTTTAAAGCAGTTGGCAAACGTGGTGAAGAAGTTGCGGAGCATGGGGATCCAGGCTTAAGACTTTTGCGGTTCCGGGGCTTTCGGGGCAATGACTTCGCAGGTGCCACCCTTGGCTTCAATTTTGGTTTTGGCCGAAGCACTGAACGCGCTCGCCGTAACGGTCAATTTTTTGGAAAGTTCGCCGTTGCCGAGGATCTTGATGCCGCTGGAACGTCCATTGGCCAGGCCAATCGAGCGCAGCGCCGTTTCATCCACGCGCGCGCCGTCTTCGAACTGGTTCAAATCGCCGACATTGACGGCGAGATAGGTCGTGGTAAAACGGGCATTATTGAACCCGCGCTTGGGAATACGGCGGATTAGCGGCATCTGGCCACCTTCGAAACCGATGCGGATGCTGCTGCCGGAACGCGCGGTCTGGCCCTTGCCACCGCGACCGGAAGTTTTGCCGTGGCCGCTGGATTCACCCTGACCGAGCCGTTTGCGGCGGTGTTTCGCGCCGGGACGGGGTTTTAAATCGTGTAATCGCATATGCTTAGATGATTAGTTTGCGCTGACGCCGGCTTGCGGTTCAACTTTTTTCAGTTGCAGGCCGCGCGCCTTGTAAATTTCTTCACGCGTGCGCAGGCTCAACAGCGCCGCGAGGGTCGCTTTGACCACGTTTGCCGCGTTCTTGGAACCGAGCGACTTGCTCAAAATGTCCTTGATGCCCGCGGATTCCAAAACGGCGCGGACGGTTTTTCCGGCGATGATTCCGGTACCGGGAGACGCGGGGCGCAGCAAAATCTTCGCGCCGCCGTACTCGGAAAAAACTTCGTGCGGAATCGTGGCGTCTTTCAACGCGACGGGCAGCATCTGGTGACGGGCGAGTTCGCCGCCACGCTTGATGGCATCAGCCACTTCGCCCGCTTTGCCGAGCGCGTAACCGACTTTGCCCTTCTTGTCGCCGACGACGACGAGGGCGGAGAAATTAAAACGGCGGCCGCCTTTGACGACCTTGGCGGAACGGTTGATATAAACCACCTTCTCGGCCAGCTCTTCGCCTCCGCCTTCGAACGCATTCTCGGGCACTTCGCCCATTGGCTTGCGGCGACGGCGGGGACCGCGCTGTTGTTCTTCTCCACCTGTGCCTGCGCCTGCGCCCCCACCTGCACCTGCACCTACAATTTTTTCGTTGTCAGCCATATAATGAAATAATTTAGAATTTCAGCCCGGCTTCGCGCGCCGCGTCTGCCAGCGCCTTGACCTTGCCATGATAAAGTTTGCCGCCGCGGTCAAACACTACTTCTTTGATGCCTTTGTCCAGGGCGTTCTTGGCCGCCATGGCGCCAATGGCCTTTGCGCCGTTCACATTCGCGGACAAATCCTTGGCCGCGGATGATTTGCCGACGGTCGAAATCGCCGTGATGGTCTTGCCCGCTTC
>JASHZU010000512.1 GCA_030042375.1 Verrucomicrobiia bacterium | reverse complement strand
TCGTCCGGCAGGATTGAAATCACTGCATCGAGCCCCGGCCTAAAGAGCGACAGCATCCTTATTAAAATCTCAAAATAATTTGTAACATAGCCAAAACTGGTGATTGCCTTTGCCGGCTCATCTCTTAGCATGACCTTTAATTTCCCATTTCATACCAGATGATATCGCGCAACGCCGGAAAATCCTTTTCATTAGCCCAAGAACGTTACGCCGAATACGGCGTGGATGCTGCGCGGGCGCTAAAAATTCTGGAGACAATCCCCATTTCCCTGCACTGCTGGCAAGGTGACGACGTTGGCGGCTTTGAAAATTTTCGAACCGGTTTGGGCGGTGGCCTGGTGGCCACGGGAAATTATCCTGGCAAAGCCCGCACGCCGGATGAATTGCGCGCCGACCTGGAAAAGGCATTTTCTGTGATTCCCGGGAAACACCGTTTAAATTTACACGCGTTTTACGGTGAATTTGGCGGCAAAAAAGTGGACCGCGACCAAATCGCCCCCGAACACTTCAAAAACTGGATTGTCTGGGCAAAGGAGAACGGCCTGGGCCTTGATTTCAATCCTACGTGCTTTTCACATCCAAAATCCGCGGATGGTTTTACGCTGTCGCACCGTGACAAGAGCATCCGGCAATTTTGGATTGAGCATTGCGTACGCTCGCGCGAAATCGGCGCGGCCATGGGCAAGGCCCTCGGAAAAATATGCGTTACCAACGTATGGGTTCCCGACGGCATGAAAGACACACCGGCGGACCGAAGCTTGCCACGAGTCCGATTGGCTCAATCGCTTGACCAGATTTTTACAAGGAAAATCTCGCCGGAATTCAACTCGGATTCTGTGGAACCGAAGTTGTTTGGCATCGGGAGCGAGAGTTATGTCGTCGGTTCCCATGAATTTTACCTCGGTTACGCGATCGCCCGGAAGAAACTGCTATGCCTTGATGCCGGCCGTTATCATCCCACCGAAAGTATTGCGGATAAGATTTCCGGTGTCCTCCAGTTTCTACCGGAGATTTTGCTGCACGTGAGCCGCGGGGTGCGGTGGGATAGCGACCACGTCGTTATCTTGAACGACGACTTGCTGTCTATTGCCCGTGAAATTGTTGCGAATAATTTTCTCAATCGCGTCCACATCGGGCTGGATTACTTTGATGCGAGCATTAACCGCGTGGCGGCATGGACCATCGGCACACGCAACATGCTTCGCGCGTTGCTCATTGCGTTGCTGGAACCAACAGGAATGCTTCGCGCCGCCGAAAATAGGGGCGACTTTACTTCGCGCCTCGCGCTACAGGAAGAAATCAAATCGCTGCCATTCGGCACCATTTGGGATTTCTATTGCGAAAGCAAAAATGTGCCCGTTGGTGAAAATTGGCTTGGCGATATCAAGCGTTACGAAAAAGAAGTTTTGAGTAAAAGGCAGTAAACCCAAAATCAAATAAATCATGACACCAAATCCCTTTCTCGGCGTTTTCCTGCATTGGTGCGGCGGCCTGGCTTCCGGCAGTTTTTATGTGCCATTCAAAGGGGTGAAAAAATGGTCATGGGAAACGTACTGGCTCGTCGGCGGAATTTTTTCATGGATTATTTGCCCGTGGGCGTTCGCGTATTTCATGACCAATGATTTATTTGGGGTGCTTGCCCAGCAATCTTTCAAGATACTTGGGTGGACTTATTTCTTCGGTGTGCTGTGGGGACTTGGAGGGCTGACGTATGGATTGACCATGCGCTACCTGGGATTGTCACTGGGTACCGGCGTGGCCCTGGGATACTGCGCGGCATTTGGCACGCTCGTGCCGCCGATTTTCAAAGCCTTTCTCCCGAATTTCTTTGTGTTTGCGAACAGTGCAAGCATCTTCGACCTCGTTAAATCAGCTTCCGGTCGAGTGACGCTTGGTGGTGTTGGAGTTTGCATGGTCGGTATCGCCGTTGCTGCGCTAGCGGGTTATGTGAAGGAATTGCAGATGCCAGAGGAACAAAAAAAGAAATCTATCAAGGAATTCAGTTTCTCGAAAGGCATTCTGGTGGCCACCTTCTGCGGCATCATGAGTGCCTGTTTCGCCTATGCGCTTCAGGCGGGCAAGAGCATCAATGCCGCTTCGCTCGCCGCGCATACAAATCCGATTTGGACCGGGCTGCCTGCGCTTCCCGTGTTGTTGCTCGGCGGTTTTACGACAAATTTTATCTGGTGTGTTTTGTTGAATATAAAAAATGGCACCGGCTATCAATATCTGGCATCGCACGTCAGGCCTGAGCACGCCCATCACGGCGGCACCGGCAGCGAACGTGCCCCCGTGGAGGCCGCCGCAGCTAACAGCGGGACAGCTGACCTAAAAATTCCGGTGCTGCCGAATTATCTTTTCTCCGCGCTCGCTGGCACGACGTGGTATTTTCAATTTTTCTTTTACACAATGGGACAATCAAAAATGGGTAAATATGATTTTGCCTCGTGGACGCTGCACATGGCTAGCATCATTATTTTTGCGACCATGTGGGGATGGATTTTCCATGAATGGAAAGGCTCCAGTAAAAAAGCGCATCTGCTTATCGGCGGCGGCGTGGCCACGTTGGTGCTTTCGACCCTCGTTATCGGTTTTGGCGCGTGGTTAAAGAGCAAGGCCGGTGGCCAATAATTGGGAGATGGAGCGCAACGCGTTCAAAATGAAATTGAAGCCGGGAGTCGTCGCGGAATACAAAAAACGTCACGACGAAATCTGGCCGGAATTGCAAAATGAATTGCGCGCGGCGGGAGTTTCGGATTACTCGATTTTTTTTGATGAAGAAACCCTCACGCTTTTCGCGGTGCAAAAGCTCGCTGAAAATAATTCCGTCTCCAGCCTGCCGGATTCTGCCATCGTTCAGAAATGGTGGAAGTACATGGCCCCGCTGATGGAAGTTCATCCTGACAATGCGCCCGTCACCAAACCGCTAAAGGAAGTTTTTCACCTGGATTGAACTTATGTTATTAATGTAAGTTCTGGAACAGATGGGTATTCACCGGCTCAGGAAAGACTGGGCGAAAGATTCGTGTCGGAAGGGCGGCGTATTTGGCTCAAATGTTTGACTACCGCCTCAGTCCGGGAGCGTACTTGGAGTTTTTCATAGATGTGCCGGATGTGGGTGTGAATGGTTGCATAACTGACTCCAATCGTATCGGCTGCTTCTTTGTAAAGATAACCTTTTGCCAGTAACTCAATAACCTGGGCTTCGCGGGGCGAAAGGCTTGGGGTTTCATTGTCCCGGGGGAATTGTTGTTGGAAAGATTGCACAATTTTCCGCGCAATATGGCTGCTCATTGGCGAGCCGCCTTCATAGACATCTTTAACCGCAATCAAAAGTTTGTCCGGCTTGGTTTGTTTGAGCATATATCCGGTGGCGCCGGCGGCCAGCGCATCAAAAATATGTTCGGTGTTCTGATAGACGGTGAGCATGATGATTTGAGTCTTCGGCAACAACGGCTTGAGCAGGCGCGCGCATTCGACACCGCTGATGCCGGTCAAATTGATGTCCATGAGTATCACATCCGGCTTTACTTTGGGAATCTCGGCTAAAGCGCTCTCCCCACTGGCATGTTCGCTGGCGCACTGATAGCCAGACGAGCCGTCTATCAATCGGGCCAAACTTTCCCGCACCTTCGTGTCGTCTTCAACGATGGAAACCGAAATATTCATAAAAACTGCAACTTAAAATCTGCTGTCGGCGATTCTATCTGGACAAATCCAATCGCTTCGCCGCCTGTCACAAGAGCAGCTCAATACACATGGTTTCATTGTCCTAGTTTAGTTGCTTAACTCCTTTATGCCAATCGCCATAACTGGGGATGCCATGCCGTTCAAAGAAACAGTCATTTCTACCCGTGTGCCTTTTCCTTTTGTGCTGTGCATAATGCATTTGCCACCAATAGCCTCCATGCGCTCTTCGAGATGTGACAGTCCCAAGCCTGAATTCAGCCGGTCTGTGGACATATGAGGTTTATCCCCGTTGCTCGTCTCAAAACCATGGCCGTTATCTTCAACAATCAGCGTGAAGGATTTGGCGTCCAACCGCAAACGGAGCGATACCTCGGAAGCCTGCGCGTGCTTGACGATGTTGTTAAGCGCTTCTTTCAAGGCCAAAAACAGATTGTACCGCAATTCCGCATCTATTTGCCTCGCCGGCAATGCCGCCGGAAAATCCATACGGCAGCGGATACCGGCCGCTCTCAGGAAATCTTCTGCGTACGCAGAAATATAATCCATGAGGCTGGCAAGGGTATCGCGTTGCGGATCCACCGCCCAAACGATCTCATCCATTGCCCGTGTCAAATCTCTTGCCGCATCTGAAATGCGTTCGAGTTGCATGCTCGGCTGCTTGGATTCACGGCGTGCCAGTTCACTCAATAAAGTAATCTGCGTCAATCCGGCGCCGATATCGTCGTGGATGTCTTTTGCGATGCGGGCGCGGTCTTTTTCAACCGCGTGCTGTTGCGCCAAACGCGCTAGCGCCTGCCGATACTTACGCGTGGCGATGGTACGCACGACGACTGCCACGCTGGTCAAAACCATTACTCCCATCAATATCAGGAACCATCGCCTCTCATAAAAATGCGGCAAAACGACAAAGTCCACTGACGCGCCAGTTCTGTTCCAGACGCCGTCGCTATTGCAGGCAATGACTTGGAAACGGTAATGGTTTGGGGAGAGATTCCCATAATCCGCCACGCGCCGCGTATCCGCTTCCACCCAATTATTATCCAATCCTATTACCCGGTAACGGAACCGCGATTGGTCTGGCGCATCAAAATTCAACGCTGTAAAACGAAATTCAAACTGTTTATGCCCCGGTTGCACGATTATTTTTTCGTTGTCCAAAGGCACCGTTTGGCCATCGACCATCAGTTCTTCGATCACCACTGGAGGCGGGAGCGAACTGGCCGGCAATTTATCAGGATCAACGGACACGACCCCTTTGGCTGTGGCGAACCAAAGGCGGCCATCGTCAGAGCGCCAGCACGCTGGTTGATAGCCATCGGAACAGTGCAACGTCGGCAGCCCATTGAGCTGCTTGATGACATCCACCGCATCGGCTTTGCCATCCGCGCAGGCTTCCAGCGCCGATTTCTCCACACAGCAGATTCCCTGATGCGTGCCAAGCCAAAGCCGGCCCTGGTCGTCTTCGGTAATTTGCGTAATGACGTCCATGGGCACCCCTTGTTCAGCTGTGAATCGCACAAACTGACCGTTCCTGAAACGCAACAGTCCTCCGCGGAAAGTTCCAGCCCAAACCGTTCCTTCTGGATCAACATAGAGCGACCAAATGGGGTGAGGGCCTAACACATCCTTCGGTTGAAATGCCTGCACGCGGGTCGGTTCGCAGCGATAAAGTGTGCCGTCGTCAGCCCCGCTCCAGATGGTTCCATCCGGAGCTTCGGCCAGCGTGCGTACCGGGGACGAGGCAACCCCGTCTTCTGTGCCAAACACTCGCCGCCCGTTTGCCGAATACCATCCTACGTTATCTTTTGTCCCTATCCATAACCGTCCCGTGTGGTCCGCGAGCAGTGATTTTACTGCATGCACTCCCCATGGCGAACGTTGTATCTGGCCGTCATGAAACTGGAATAAGTCTTCACCGTCCCCGGCACTTAACCATAAATCGCCACCGTTTTGTGGAAAGATGGAAAACACAAAATTCGCCGATGCCTCGCTGCCCACGGTGTAATTAGACAACTTATGGTCTTTATAACTGTACAACCCTCCTCCTGCGGTGCCAATCCATACCGTGCCATTGCCGTCCTGGCAAACAGACAATACCGGGCATGCCGGCAGGCCTTCTGTTGTCCCGATAACTTGAAAATGTCTCGTGGACATTCGCACCAGGCCGCCGCGGTCAACTCCCAGCCACACACCGTCGTCATGGTCCTGGAACCAGGCGCCTACGCGATCACCCGGCAGTCCATCCTCCATCGTAAATCGTTGAAAGCGCCCCGTCGGGGAAACATAAAAAACGCCATTGCCATAATGATTAAACCAAACCCCTCCCGCATGGTCTTCGTGAGCGCCCATGGCCCGGCCTGAGGCGGATCCGAGCAAACCCTGCCATTCCGTCGCTTCGGACACCCACCGTCGGCCTGCCTGTTCCCGCAAACGATCATTGGCCAAAACCCAGATGGATCCTTTGGATGTCGGAAATATCATTGTTGGCTCGAACGATCCCTTTGAATTCGTCGGAGTCATATCGTCAAAGCTATGACCATTCCAACGGGCTATCTGGTTCTCGGCGCCAGCCCAAACGTTTCCACTGGGGTCAGATGCAAGCGTCAGGACCCGTTTTACGCCAAGCACATTGTCCGTTGGCAGTGCCTCATATTGCCCGTCAAGGACACGAACGATTCGCCCCTCACGTGACAAGAACCATAAAATTCCATCGCGATCAACACATTGAAAAAACGGCCGCGTGGTTCCCGGAGGGCTTAACACCGTCCAATTCGTATTGGTGCTTTCAAGAGTGCCTTTTAATACGTCCCCAAATTGTGTGACAAATGTTACCTGGTTGGATGTAGACGATACCATCGTTGTGTGCAGATCAAAGGGTGTTTGGTCAGGCCATTCGCGTCGAAACACGCCATTGCGATATGAAGTGAGGCCGCCACGATAGGTATTAATCCAAAGAGTGCCACGCGCATCGAGGTAGAGGCCTTGAATGCGGCTATGGCCTAATGCCGGCGTGTTTTGGGAATCGAATACAGCAGAACGAACTCCGTCAAACCGTGTTAAACCTTCGTAAGTGCCGACCCAAAGATAGCCATCGGGCGTTTGGATAATCGCGGTCACTGTGCTGCCAGATAAGCTTTCCTCCGTGTCCCAGGTTTTAATCAAATAATCATCAGGAACAGGACTTGTTTCGGATGTTCCTACAGACGGCAGTCCTAAAAGTAATCCGAAAAAACTGACGCCATAGACCGCCAATAACCAGGTTCGATTTCTGGCCAAAAAAGGCATGAACTCATTATCCGTTAATTTGCGCGCTAAAGCAAGTTGTGTATCTCCGGGAAATCCGGATAAGGCGATACCGAATGCCTGGTCTCACTCGAAAGGCCCCCGGCGTTGGGACAAGTGGATGGTGACGGCTTCCGTGCGCGAGCGCACCTGCAATTTTTCATAAATGTGCCGCACATGGGTATGCACCGTCGCGTAGGTGATTTTCAAAATCTCCGCAATTTCCCGATACAGGAAACCCTTCGCCAAATAATCAAGCACCTGCTGTTCGCGCGTGGAAAGTTTTTCATACTCCCGGATCGGGTTCGTCACCTTTTGAAATGAAGCCACCACTTTTCGCGCAATGTGGCTGCTCATCGGCGAGCCTCCGTTGTGCACGTCCCGGATCGCTTCAATGATTTGTTCCGGCGAACTGCGCTTCAGCAAATAACCACTGGCCCCTGCGGTCAGCGCGCCAAAGATGATGTTGGTGTTTTCATAAACCGTCAGGATGACAATCTGTGTGGACGGCAGCAATTGCTTGAGCTGGCGTACACATTCGACGCCATCCATCCCTGGCAGGTTGATGTCCATTAAAACAATTTCCGGTTTGATCACCGGAATCTCCTTCAAAGCATTTTCCGCATCCGGATGCTGGCTTACGCAGGAAAATCCCTCCGTGGAATCAATCAATCGTGCCAGGCTGCCGCGCACTTTTACGTCATCTTCTACAATGGAAACATGGATTTGCATTGTTTTGATGGCCGTTTTTTTTGGATTTCAATAAGGCTAAATAGTTTCGCAAGTGCAAAAAAATGGATCACGGCTACGAACCAGATTGCCCGAACAAAAATTCAAACGCAAGACGCTTCCGCATCACGCAGATTATCGCCAGAATTGGTTATCCCCCCAAAATCGGTCACCTTTAGTGGCGATTGAATCGCGGTTCATTGCTGATACCTTGTCACCATGACCCAGTTGCCATGGCCCCAAAAGCCATTGGCGCAAACAGCTTAAATGAACCTGGAGCTTTGATTCGGCGAATAATTAAAAACATTAATATGGACCGTAAAATGAATTCGGCCCGTCAAACGGGATTCACTCTCATTGAATTATTGGTGGTCATTGCCATCATTGCCATTCTTGCCGCTGTTCTTCTCCCCGTGATTTCCCAAGCCAATCGCAAGGCGCTAAGGGCGCAGGACATAAACAACTTGAAACAGATGGCGGCCGGCTCCATAATGTATGCGTCAGATAATAATGATTGGTTCCCTATTTGCACGCTTGGCTCTGTGAACAGTCCCCCTACCAAAATTAATTATATTGACGCTTTTTTTTATACCCGGTGGATTGAGTATGACCCTGATGGTCAAAGCAATATAAAAGCGAATATGCTCATTCCTCAAAACATCGAGCCTTATAGCCAAAATGAAGGGTTTCTTTATGGTGCGGGCATAATACAAAATCCCAGTGTCTTTTTCTGCCCGTTATTGCAAGACCCAGAGTTGCAGCCAGGCCAGTATTCAGACCCCGAATTCATGTCCTCAGATGGAGGTGTCGGCACATCCACTCCCTCTGTTCGCAGTCCTTATATGTATAATCCTCGCCAGGCATCCGCGGGATTGCCTGGGGAAGGGCCTGCAAATATTCAACGAAAATACCAAAAGACAACCGATGCCCGTCAGTTGGATGTATTCATTTTGGATTATATTGACGCAAATGGGACCGGCATCCCATTTAACGCTCAAGACTGGGCGCAATGGCCCTCCCCGGGTATTGAATGTGCTTATACCGACGGCTCGGTAAGTTATGTTAATCTTAATGTTATTGAAGCAGGTAGTACCAGTTGGATGCAATTAATCGAAAATAATTTGACGGATAACGAGGGGTCATCAGCATCCTACGAGGCCTACGACCAAATTTTCACTCTTTGCCAAAACGCTCAGTGATTTTGGCTGCTGTGTCTGCTGCAAATTATTTCGCTATTGTTCATTAGGTTGAATATGCTGTCCTGGAGCATTGTGCCGATAGTTTTCGCTTTGCTCATGACGGCAAAGTCCGCCCGTGCCTTTGATTTCGCCTTTGGGGCCGACCTGTCATTTTTGAAGCAAGCCGAAGGGAACGGAATGGTTTTTAAAGACGGGACGAATGCTCTGCCTGGTTTGCAGATTTTCCGTAATCACGGCTACAATTGGATTCGCCTTCGCATCTTCGTAGAGCCGGTCAGCAATAATCTGCCAAACAATCTCGCCTATACGCTCGCTGAAGCCAAAGACGCCAAAAAGCTCGGCTATAAATTTCTGCTCGATTTTCATTATGCCAATTCCTGGGCCGATCCCGGCAAACAGCCGACGCCCGCAGCCTGGGAAAATTTGTCGCACCGGCAGCGCGTAAAAAAAGTTTTCGAATATTCGCGCGACACCATCGCCGCCTTTCGCAATGCCGGCGTCATACCGGACATGGTGCAGGTCGGAAACGAAGTCACCCGCGGAATGCTTTGGCCGGACGGCAAATTACCGGATAATTGGAAAAACTTTGCCGACTACCTTCGCGCCGGTATAAAGGGCGTTGACGCCGGCTGCGGGACGTCCGCGCCGCCGAAGATCATGATTCACATTGACCAGGGCGGCAACTTCTCGACGACAAAATATTTTTTTGATAATCTGGATCGCTACCACGTCCATTACGACGTCATCGGTTTTTCCTATTATCCCTGGTGGCACGGCACGTTGATGGATTTGCGGGAAAACCTCGTCTTCGCCGCGAAACGCTACAACAAAGATGTCATTGTTGTAGAAACGGCCTACAACTGGCGGCCTTCGCGCGATACCACCGGGCGTCCTGGTCCCTTTCCTGAAACGCCCGAAGGCCAGCGCGATTTTCTCGACGCTGTTGCCAATGTGGTTATGAACACGCCGGATGGCCGGGGGCAGGGCATTTTCTGGTGGGAACCAGCGGTTGGGCATGGCCCTTTGGTCTCCCGCGGTTTTTTTGACCAAAATGGAAATTCCCTGCCGGTTCTGGAAACCTTCGATAAATATACCCGGCCATTCCCGTTAAAAAAATAAGGTATTCGTGAACTATCTTCTTATCCTTTCTTTAGCAAAATGCCCCGATGATTATCTTGCAATCACTCACTTCCGTAACTGCGGTCATTAGAACCATTTTGGAAGCGGCGAAAGGAATTTAGCGTCACTATCCGCTAAACGCATCTTATCTGCCGGCGAGCGAAGCAATCTACCGTCAAACCCTTCGGCAATTGAATAATTTAATTCATCGGCGCGACCGCGACGGGCGTCAATGTTACCGGTCCAAGCAAACCCGAATCTGTCAGTGGCCAGTTCGAGGCATCAAACTTATGGTAATTAACATCCACAATATTGATGTCGCCAAAAATCTTCCATGGTACATGCCGCCGGTCCAAATCGCGGATACGGTTGGCCGAGACATTGGTGACCTCGACCTCCAGCTTATTGTCGGTGGCTTTCAAATTGTCCACCACCACGCCAAACGGCGGCGTGATGAGCGCGCCGTAATCTTTTCCGTTCAACCGCACGCGCGCACTTTGGCAAACATCACCCAGGTTGAGAAAATAATGGGCTCCGTCCGTTGCATTTGCATCAAAATTGATCGTGTAAAGCGCCGAGCCGGCAAACCGTTGCGCGTTCGTGTCATCCTGTTCCGTCCACGAGGCGAGCTTTGTGGTTTGGAACGATGCGGGAAGCTCCGGTCCACCCTGCGTGAAGTTCACATTCCAGGTGCCGATGATTTCCGTCGTCGTCCCGTTCGTCTGCCAATACCTCCAGGCCGGCCCATTCACTTTCTCATGAGCAAACAGCCGCAAAATGACCGAGGCCCCTGGCTGAAGTTGCAGGTAAATTTGCGTTTGGCCATTGTGCTGCCGAGTCGCGGCCATTCCGGTATCGCCCGTGAGCGGATCCAGAATTTCAACGGACTCTGCCGGATGCCCAAGCGTCACCCAATCGTCAAGTGCCTCGCCATGGCGGTTGGCAATGAAATAATTCCAGCCACCGTCAAACGATCGGCGCATGAAAAAAACACCGCCATGATCACTCATCGGTTCCCGAGCCGCGCCGGCCAGGGCCAGTGCCGCCCCCTCATCTCCAATCAAGACCCGGCCGTTGCCAACCCTGGCCTCCTGCAAATTTCCGTCCATCGCAACCGGCTTTATTTCTGCCAGCAATTTTTTGAATTCGTTCCGCCGTTGTTCCAGGTTACCCCATCCCGGTACATCCACAGGCGGATGGGATTCAAAAATTACCGTTCCGCCGGACTTGGCCAACGCAATCAATTTCGCCAGCGTTTCCAAAGGCATGACCTCACACGGCGGAACAAGCACAACATTATAGTCCCCGCCAGGAACCGTAATCTTTTCTCCGTCCGCTTCTGCAGCCGTCAATTGGCTGTCAGAGATGTAATCGAAAGCGTAACCCTGGTTCCACAGGCGTTCGGCGGTTTTGCCGATGGGTTGTTCTTTAAACCACTCAGTTTTGCTCACCGTCATATCAGGCAGCATCCCCTCCGGTGTGTTCCAAAGGTCCGAAATTGGCCAGTAAAGGAGGATATCGTTGTCCGGTTTGCCCGATTGCAGGATGGATTGGCAGCGCGCGATATACGTGTTGAGCGTGAATACATCATGCCAAATGGAATTGCGCGGATTCATTTCCGTGGAAGCGTAGAACAACCATCCCGGCCAAGCAGCAGATGCGGGCGAATAGCAGCAGCCATGATAAAAAATATGATTGATGCCCGAAATGAACATGTCATCGGCAAGATATTTCAGCTCACCAAGTGTTTCCGTAAAATGTTCGGTCAGCCATGTGCCGGTTTCCGCGCCGGCCAGCGGATGCCCGGCCACGTGCGCGGCGGAGGAAGCGAATTTAGAAATCAGCGGGCTGCGGTCCAGATGAAACATCTCCGTTTCGGGAATGTCCGCATCAGCATACAAGTCCAGCCAGTTACCGGGCGAGCCGTGTGCCTGGTAGCTCACGATAAAACCATGCTGATGCGCCCAATCCATCCACATCGGGTCCGTTTTCGTGGCCATCAAGTCGGAAACCGTCTCACGATAATCCGACTTCACCCGTGCGACTTCGTCAGAAGGCGCATCACCAAACAATGCCGGCAAAACTGTTTGCAATTTATAACCACGAAAATGTTCAAATTGGGTAAAAAAATCGGGCGACCAGTTGCATTGATATTCATAAGAGTCCTGAAAAACAGCGCGCGGTTTTGGTCCGGTGTAGGAGTCGAAAGCAGTATCAAACCATTTCAGGTAATCGCGCATTGCAGTTGGATAAAACGGATTCAGCATCGGCCCCCGGCCGCCTGGTGCGGCGCGTTTGACATTCTGTCCAGAAAACCGTTGCGAAACCGCATACATCCGCCATTGCCCTGGCGGCGCGGTCCATTCAATGCTCCTACTGGCATTGATTTTATCACTCAAATCTATGGTATCGCCATTCGTGTTAAACGCCATCAAGGCCTGGATTGGGCCGCGCGAAAAGTTCTGGCCGAATTGCTCTCCGCCAGACACATCATAAGTATTTTCTACCACAAAAGCATTTGCTTCATCTCTGGTGATCGTCGGCCCCCCGAAGCACCAGCCTGTTTCCAGCGCCATGTCTACGCCCATTCCCAGACCTTGCGCCTCAGCGACTGTATATCCCATCACGTCCATCCATTTGGGGCTAAGAAAATTAATGTAATCCGATTCCCCACCTTTGATTCCGTAAATAGGAATGATCTGAACCCCGCCCAACCCGGCTTCCTGAAAGGTATGTAGCTGACTCGCGATATTCGTTTCGTCCACCGCGCTGCCCGGCCACCACCACCACGCCCAGGGCTTGTTCAGGGATGTCAAAGTAGGCCAGGAAAGTTCATCGTCAGCGTGGGTCGGGGTGATAGCGCCCAGAAGTGAAAGCACACAAAACGCCGTTAGTAGAAAACGACGGCTGAAATTCATAAACCGATTAACAACGATTCCCCTTTGCAGGTCAATCACCGAAACTGATGATAGACTCGTGGCAAATTTCCGCTGTTCCTAATCTATTTGGCATTCATTTCCAATATCGTATTGAGTAGGGAGGCAGGGCACGGGCGAACTCTTTGCTAGGCCCGCCTGAAATTAGTGTTTTTGGGGCTTCAATATAATCATAAATTTCTCTCTTAGCCTGCTCATCGCCAATATTGGCGATTTTAAATAATCCAACATTTGGTAGTTTGTTTGGAAACCCGTTGTGATTGACCCTTGGTGTCGGAGGCCATTTCTAATGAAAGCCGTCACCAGGGTTACAAATAAACGAACAGTATTGAGCACAAAGCCTGTGAGGATTAAATGTTCAAGTTTGATTTGCCGTACTTGGTCCCACAGGGCCTCTTGCGATTTATAATCCTGCCTCAAATATCTATGAAAACCATCCTGAAACAAGCTCCATCACGTCAACTCCAACATTTGTTACTGTTTGCCGTTGTTCTGGTCTTGGCCGGCGGCGCAATCACCGCTTCCGCGCAAACACCAATTGTAAAAGCCAACAGTTATACCAGTCTTGCCACTGGTACAGACTGGGCAGGCGGCACTGTGCCGGGTGCGAATAATATTGCCGTTTGGAACAGTACGGCAAGCAGCCCAATTGCTGAACCGCTTGGCGCCAATTTGACTTTTGGTGGCATTCAAATTTCCAACCCGGGCGGGCCGGTCACGATTTCGATTGACGCAAATACTCTGACGAATGGAACAATAGGAGTAGTCGGCCTAACAGGCATTGATATGTCGAGCGCCAGTCAGAATCTTACTTTGAACAATAATTTGACAGTCAATGGCGTGCAAAATTGGAAAGTTGCCTCCGGCCAAACACTGACTTTGGGTGGAAATCTTCTGTACACTCCCAGCAGTGCCCTGCGCATT
>JASHZU010000511.1 GCA_030042375.1 Verrucomicrobiia bacterium | reverse complement strand
GCGCCTCACTGGGCGTGCAGGATTTTGAACCCAAAGTCCAGGAAGCCATTCACCGCATTCAGCCGCGCGACATGACGCAGCAGGCGCTGGACTGGGCCCGCGAACTCGGCTTCGGTTCTGTCAACTTTGACCTCATCTACGGCCTGCCGCACCAGACCGTCGCCTCCTTCAATCGCACCTTGAAAGCCGTTTTGGAAATGGAGCCGGACCGCCTCGCAGTCTTCAGCTACGCGCACGTCCCGTGGATTAAGCCCGCGCAAAAAATCCTTGAGCAAAAAATCCTGCCCACACCCGAGACGAAGCTGGAGCTGCTCAAAATCGTCATCGAACGCCTGACCGAAAACAACCGTTACGTTTACATCGGCATGGACCATTTTGCCCGCCCCACCGATGAACTCGTCGCCGCACAGCACAATAAAACCCTGCAACGAAATTTCCAGGGCTACAGCACGCGCGGCAATGCCGATATCTTTGCCTTTGGCATGAGCGCTATTTCGCAAATCCCCGATGTCTATTGGCAGAACGAAAAAGAACTCCCCGCATATTACGACGCGCTGGATTCCGGCAAAGCGCCCTTCCCGCGCAGCTACATTTTGACCGAGGAGGACCAACTCCGCCGCGAAACCATCATGCACATTATGTGCGACCTCTCGCTGGATTTTGCGCCGATGTCCATCCTGTTTGGCATCAAGTTCGAAAAACATTTTGCCCGCGAACTCGCTGCTCTCGCTCCTTTTGAGGCAGACGGCCTTGTGCGGCGGACACCCGGGGGCATCGAGGTCACAAATACCGGGCGGCTGTTCATCCGCAACATCGCCATGTGCTTCGACAACACCCTGGCTCCTCCCAGCGACCGGAAATTTTCCCGGACGATTTGAGCCTCCCAAAGAAATCCGCCGTGGCCTGATTTCGACCCACGAAAAATTGCCGGCCGTTTTCCTTCTTGACTTAAATTTAACAAGGCGTAAGCAATGTAGCTTGCGTTGAATTTATCGGAACAGACTCGGATGCCAGCTCAGTGCAAGCAAAACATATGACTTTTCTCCGGTTTTTTGTCCTGCTCGTTGTATTTGGCCACGCCCCAATGCTGCTGGCGCAGACGCGGATACCGATGCTGCCACCGCCATTGCGGCTGCCGCCGACGACCGTGACGGTAGTCACTTCAAATAATCCAGCCAATTCGGCTTTCCCTTTTGCCACCCACCTTGCCTCGTTTGGCGCTGTTCCCAACGGCTATGTTTACAATTGTATTTCTGTAACGAACACGTTTCTCTACTGCCCTTATGCCAATTTCTCTCAGGCAGACGTGGGCGAGCGCATCATCATCAATCATTGTGGCGCCAACGGACAATTTTACATCGGAACGATCTCGGCCGTGTATTCAACCAACACCTTGCGCTTGCTTGATCCCGTCGTGAACGCCATTACTAACCTGAGTTATGCGATCCTTTACACACAGGACAGCGCCGTGGCCAACACCATCGCGGCCCAAAATTGGCTCAACAGCGTCTCGAATGGCTTTGGCGGCCAGCTGATTGTCGACCCGCCGCTCTACTACACGGAAGTCCTGGGCATGTCCCAGGTGGGCTCGTGTTACGTGCTCACCACCAACGGAGATTGGCAGCGTCCGACAGAAAACAACGCCATGCTGATCGTGCCGCCGCTCCTGTCTTCCAATCCGAATAATTACGGTAACCGCGCTGAGGTGGACATCGAGGGCTATGAACCGTACAAAACGTGGGGCTACGGCCCGGATGAATCCTATATCCAATTCCCACCATCTGCTTCCGTGTTTGTTGTGGCCGCTATCGGCAACGACCAAACCGGTACCAATTGGATTGGCAATTCTTTCCTCGACTGCCGGGCTTTTGACACGGCCGAATATTACAGTGCTAATCCCGTCGCCAACAACGGGATCCCGGACAACGATTGCGCCGTCATTCTTCAGAACCTCACCATCCTGGAGTCGTATGACTCCCATCTCTGCGCTGTAAATCTCGCCGGGGGCGCGGATGGCAGCGGGCTGGATAATTGCCAGATTATCGGCGGCGACGCTGGCTCCACCGTTGAAGGGCCCTCTTACTATTGGTCACTGGGTCAATATCCCAAGGGCAGCAATTCGATTGCGATCATCATGCCGGCCAATTTTGAAGGTACCTTTGGATTCATGAATTACGACAATCTTGGCGGAGAATATATTGGTGTCGAATGCGGCAATGTCATCGGAGAGCAGGATACCATCGGCGACGTCTCCAATGCTGTCGATTTCGGCTATTCGTCATCCGTGGAAACTGAGTTTGACGACCTTAACCTGGGCGGCGAGTTCAACGTATTCAACGCGCCCGTCGGGGTCAATGAAGGCCCGTCAGCGGTCTATGCCACCATTCTCACTTTGGGTGCGAATACCATGCCGCCGGGCACTCACATCAATCTCATTGACGACCAGTACTTTGAAAAGGACGGTATTCACAATGCCTTTTTTAAATCAGTTGGCGAAATTGACGTCAATACCAGCATAAACACTGGCGCTCCGATTAACTTCGATAGCTGGGCAGGCACCAATTTAAAAATCGTAGTTGAAGGCGTGTCTATCGGCCAGCCCGATGGGGGCACCGTCTTGTTCGGGGATCAAGATTTCTCAGGTATGGAGGTGACCAATCTCACGGTCTCGGGAAGCGCTTTGTTTCAGGGAGGCGCGCGTCCCGTTATTGATTACTATGGCAACAACGGCCTCGAATTCGATAGCGCCTGGAGCGAAATTGTGGCCAACAGCTCCGGCTACTACCAGTCCCTTGGCTTCGTCCACGATAATGCAGCGGCGGGTGTTTATTCCGGGCTGACGCCCATTTCCTCCGACTATACTTTTTTTGCCAATCGCGTGACCAGCCAGTACGAAGGCATTATGAATTCGAACGGAACGTTCCAGACGGCCGGGACCGTGGTGGCCCCAAATTCAACACAACCCTTCAGTTGGGAAACGGCCACCAGCGGCATGACCGGCGTGATGTATTTTCAAATCCCCTCCAATGGACTGTATTTTATCACGGGAAAATACAGCAATGGCACCGTCTACGTGCAATCCATGTTTTGATTGTCGCGGTGCCCTTGAGCGTTTGAAGAAATATTATAGGCGTTCGGCAGCGAGGAATTTTGGGCTTTTGGCGAGGCTTGAGCGAAGGAGCAGGCTCAATTGCGGCCTGTGACTGAGCGAAAACGAAGCCAAAACCCAAAAGAACCGCTGCTTCTTCCTTCCCGCAACCGAATGCCTACAATATTTACGAAAACGCTCTAGCCCACAGCCGCCCTTGGCTCGTGCCTGCCGATTTCAGCCGTGGCTTGCTTGTAGCAACTCGGGCAGATGCCGTGCGTAAACTCCACCCCGGAATGCCTGGAAATGTAAGCCTCAATCTGCTGCCAGTCGCCCTGTTCATCCCGGATGCGTTTGCAGTGGGCGCAAATGGGAAGCAGGCCCGCGAGCATTTTGGCGTGGCTCAAGGCTTCTGTCAGGTCCTCAATCAATTTAGTCCGCTCAAACTCTTTCTGTTTCCGCCACGAAATGTCATGGGCAATCACCGCTGCGCCCGTGATTTCGTCTTCCGCGTTGGTAATCGGCGAAATGGACACCGAAATCGGAATCTGCCGCCCGCTTTTGCGCACGCGGACAGTTTCAAAGCGGCCCAAATGCTCGCCATGCCTGATCCGCTCCATCGTCTCAATCAACTCGTTCGTATGCTCGTCCGGATACAGGATCGAGACGTTGCGCCCGATGATTTCGCCGGCGCGGAAACCGTAAATGCGCTCCGCTGCCTGGTTCCAACTGGCCACTGTGCCATCCGGTTTGATGCTGTAAATGGCGTCATCGCTTGCTTCCACAATCTCCGCAAAAGATTGGGACGTCGTTTCGGCCCGCGTGCGGGCGCGCCGCGCTGGCATGGCTTTCATCTCGCGCTTTATGGCCGTGGCCAGCCGCGTGAGATTATTTTTTACAAAATAATCAGTGGCTCCGGTTTTCATCATGCGCACCGCCGTATCTTCTCCATAAACCCCGGAAATGACGATAAAGGGCAAATCCCGGTCCTTTTCCCGGACCATCTTGAGCGCCTCGGGTGCGCTAAATTGCGGCATGACATATTCCGAGATGACGATGTCCCACGGGTGGCGATTCAAGGCCTGTATCAATTCTTTCGCCGTTTGCACCTGTTCGAACATCGGTTCATAACCTCCCCGGTTCAATTCCTCCAATATCCCCGCCGCTTCATTTTCCGAATTTTCCACCAGTATAATTTGTATTGAATTAGACATAGACATAACCCTTGCACTTTGCAGCCTGTGAAGACCGTTCCAGATTCTCTTAGCAAAAAATGTTCCGCCTGAATTTTTGGCGAAGTCGTTGAAGTTTTTTTTCCGCTCGCTAAACTGCGGCATGGAAATTTCCGAAACCGTCGCCTGTCCTTTTTGCGGCCAATTCAACGAAGTTATCGTTGATACCAGCCTCCCGCGCCAGCGCTTCGTGACCGATTGCGAAGTCTGCTGCCGCCCCTTTGACGTGGTGACCGAATGCGAGCACGGCGAAATTCTGAACTTGGAGACCATTGCAAATTGAGGCACGCTTTGCATGATGCAATTTGAAAACATTGTCTTCTGGAGTTACATCCTCTTGCTGCTCGTCGGCGGCATCATCGGCTTTCGCGCCGGGAGCAAAGTTTCTCTCATCACCTCAGCCGTTGCCGCCGCTGCTTTGGTTTTGACCCAGATACCCCGGCTTTTAGACCACGAAACCGCCCGCGAACTCCGCGATGTCATCCTGGCCGTGCTCCTTGTCGTTTTTGCCATCCGTCTCGTTAAAACCAAAAAATTTTTCCCCGCCGGGTTCCTCCTAGTCTTGACGGGCGTGGTCCTTGCGCTATTGAATATCTGGAAATAAGGCTTTTCCCATGCCCAAACGAACTGACATCCATTCTGTCCTCATCATCGGTGCCGGCCCCATCATCATCGGCCAGGCCTGCGAATTTGATTACTCCGGCACCCAGGCCTGCAAAGCCCTCCGGGAGGAAGGCTACCGCGTTGTCCTCGTCAATT
>JASHZU010000510.1 GCA_030042375.1 Verrucomicrobiia bacterium | reverse complement strand
GCTCGATTTTCCCCTCGCGCAAAATCGCCACACGCCCGGCCACTTCCAGGGCTTCCTCCTGGTCGTGGGTGACGAAAAGCGTGGTGAGATGAATTTCCTCGTGCAGCTTGCGGAGCCATTGGCGCAATTCCTTGCGGACTTTGGCATCCAACGCGCCGAAAGGTTCGTCGAGCAAAAGAACTTTGGGCTCCACGGCCAGGGCACGCGCCAAGGCGACACGCTGGCGCTGGCCGCCGGAAAGCTGGGAGGGAAAACGCTGGGCCAGCGACTCAAGCTGGACAAGTTTCAGCAGGCCCTCCACGCGTTCACGAATCTCCGATTCCCGGGGGCGCTTCCAAAATGGGCGGACGCGAAGACCAAAGGCGACATTCTCAAAAACGTTCAAGTGCCGGAAGAGCGCGTAATGTTGGAAGGCAAAACCGGCCTTGCGCTTATGCGCTGCCAATGTGGTGACTTCTTTGCCATGAAACAGAACTTGAGCATTGTCGTTATCCGGAAATTCCAGCCCGCCGATGATGCGAAGCAGGGTCGTTTTACCCGAGCCGGAGGGGCCCAGGAGTGCCACCAGTTCACCAGACTCGATTTTGAGGCTGATGTTGTCCAGGGCGGCGACATCAGACCCAAATCGTTTGGAAACATTGCGGACCTCGACGCTCATGTTCCTTGTATATAAAGCATTGCCATCATGTGTTGTTTTGGCGAAACGCCGCGGCACTTTACACCAGAAGGAGCTTATACGCCACGAAAAGCGGGACGGTTTTTAGCCCGCCCCGCTCTATCGAAGCCCCACCTGCCCTCCGGCGTCGTCATCTATTGCTGGTAAATTTGGTCGAAGGTCCCGCCGTCGGCGAAGTGTGTTTGCTGGGCTTTTTGCCATCCCCCAAACTCGCCATCCACGGTGACGAGCTTGAGTTGGGCAAAAACGGAGGAATATTTTGCGGCAATTTTTTCATTGCGTGGACGGTAAAAATATCTCGCTGCCAGATCCTGGCCCGGGTCCGAATACAAATAATTGAGATAAGCATTTGCGACATCCAAAGTCCCGTGACGCTGGGCGTTTTTCTGCACAACGGCGACGGGCGGTTCGGCCAGGATGCTCAAGGAAGGTGTGACAATTTCAAACTGGTTCGTGCCGAATTCCTTGAGCGCGAGATGCGCTTCATTCTCCCAGGCCAATAAAACATCGCCAACCTGGTGTTGGACGAAGGTGATGGTCGCGCCACGCGAGCCGGAATCGAGCACCGGCACGTTTTTGTAAAGCCGCTTCACAAAATCCTGCGCTTTGGCATCGTCATGGCCGTAATTTTCCAGCGCATACGCATAGGCCGCGAGGTAGGCCCAGCGCGCTCCGCCGGAGGTCTTGGGATTAGGCGTCACAACGCTAATGCCGGGCTTTACGAGGTCGTCCCAATCTTTAATGTTTTTCGGGTTTCCCTTGCGTACCAGAAAAACAATGGTGGATGTGTAAGGTGCGCTATTGTCCGGGAATTTCTTCTGCCAGTCGGCAGGCAACAGGCCTGACTGTTGCGAAATCGCATCGATGTCATAGGCCAAGGCCAGCGTCACCACATCCGCTTCCAGGCCGGCAATGACCAATTGCGCCTGTTTGCCGGAGCCGCCGTGCGATTGCTGGATGGACACGTCGTCGCCGGTTTTAGCCTTCCAATATTTTGCGAATGCGGCGTTGTATTCCCGGTAAAATTCACGCGTCGGATCATAGGAAACATTCAGCAACTTGATTTCTTTCGCGCCGGCTGAAACAGCCAGCGCGAGAACCAAAAAGATTCGAATCAACATTCTTGTCATTCAGACTCCTTTTATCCATTAAAATGCCAGTTGCATGCGCGTAAATAAAACATTTTCGGGCTTTACCGTAATCGGATTGTCGTGGGCGTCGCCAGTGAATGCGGTGTGCGAGAAACTCACATTCGCACGAAGGACCCGGTTGAGATACCAATTAAGGCCGACCGACCATGCGCGCGCGCCGGAAGCCGACAGCGTAGGGCTGGCAAATATCGGGAAAGCATCTTTGTCCACGTCCAATTGCGCGTACCGGCCGACAAGTTGCCATGCGCCCCAATCGCCGTCCAAAGGATTGAAGGGATGGCGAGGGACGACGCCGTTATAGGTGGCATTTTCACCCGTTAAAACCCAGCCACCGGAAACTTCCCAGGCGGCGTTGTGGATATTCGCCGACTCCTTCGTTGCCGTTTTGGAAACCTCCTGATCAGAAACAACATATTCGCTCATCAATCCCAACGGTCCCCAATAGTAATAACCTTGAGGTGAAACCCTCCAATGCGGGCCATGGGCCACGGTGGTTCCAAGATAGGTAAAGAATTTTTCCTGGCCGTCCGTGGTGAATCCGGGAGTCAAGCCGGCCGTGCTCGGCTGATCCTGTTCGTAGCTGCCGCTCACGCCAACGCCCAGCCCTGACAATGGTGTGAGAGAAGTATTTTTGAACGGCGAGGTGAAAACGCGCCCGGCAAAGGCCATGTTGTCATCAAAATTTGTGTTGATCGTCGAAGTGTTGTAATCAGGCAAACCGTTAAAAATACCGGCCTGGTAGTCCAAAGTGCCTTCATCAATATCACCATGCAGTTCAGCGCCGATGCTGCGATAGGGCACCAGGTCGGTCGCCAGTGAACGCTCATTGAAAAAGGTATAAATGTCCTGTTGCAAGGCTTCCAGGCCAACGGGTGGTTTGTATTTGCCCGCCTGCAACTGCAATTCGGGAGTGGGGCGGTAATTTAAAAAGGCATCCAGGATTTGGGGCGTGTTTCCCGCAAACTCCGTCTGCAAAAAGTAGTCGAAGTTGTTATAGACCGTTCCGTCAAGGATGATACGGGCGCGGCGCAAGAGAAAACCGTCAATGCCCGGGGTTGCGCCATTCTGGAAGAATGTCCGACTGTCCACCTGCACCCAGGCATGCAAACCGGCAGTGAAATTCGTATTAGCCGAAGCGAAGTTAATGCCGTCCGCGCCGACGCTCAGGCGCGCCGAATTGGTGGAGATATGGGAAACGGCGCCCTGGTTCGCCTGCTCCTGGTGCTCCAGAACATTGACCTCCGTATTCAGTGCTTTGACTTCCTGTTTCAAATCCTGGATTTCCTCGACCGTGTTTGTGTCCGTTTGATCGTCTGCGAGTGCAGTGGTGACAAATAGCGTGCCTGCGAAGGCTATGGCCAATTGTCGCTTCAGGTTCATCTTTAATATTTTCATGGTTTCTTCTTCCGGTTGTCCGGTCGGTTTTTTTTGGTTCAATTTTTATCTACTGTTTTGGTCGTATTTAAATATCGACTAATTGTGTCGTTATTATCTGTGAACGACGGTCATTGTCAACAGCTTTTTTGAAATTATTTTTTAACTAAAAAGCCTTATTTTTTAGAGAAATATGGGCAATTAATGGGATGTAGGCATTCCCATTTAGTAGCGAACATCTGAAAAACGATCAATTTGGTGTTAAATCGAAAAGTCGCGGTAATCTGGTTTAGCCGGTTCGGCAGCGGGGAAGAGCATGCCCGCCGCAACAGTGGCATTGGTGCCCTGCTCTATCAGGACAAAGGCCCCGGTAAGGCGGTTCAAATTATAGCCGTCGAAGATAATCGGTTTGGAAGTCTTAAGATGAATGATGCCAATGTCATTCATGCCCAATTCGGTCGGCGAAGGTTCAGGCTGGAACGAGGCCATGCTGATACGGCTTTCCAGACTGGTAACAACGGCCTGGACGACCTGCGTCGTGTGCTTGAGAAAATATTTCTTATTTGGCTGCAGCGGACGGGCATTCATCCAGCAGATACGGGCGCGCAGGTCTGATGTGCAGCCGGGCAGATTCTCGGTGCCGACAAACATATCACCCCGGCTCACATCGATGTCGTGCGCGAGGCAAAGAGTGACCGATTGGGGACAAAAAGCTTCGGACAACTCGCCGTCAAAGGTCCAGATTTCTTTGATTGAGGTTTTAATCCCCAAAGGAAGAACGATGATTTCCTGGTCCTTTTTCACAATGCCGCCGACAATTTGGCCGCTCAAACCGCGAAAGTCGTGAAGCTTGGCGTCGCGTGGATTGTTGGGGCGGTTGACCCATTGCACGGGGAAACGAAAATTGTTCAGGTTCCAGTCGCTGGCGATATGAACTGTCTCAATATGCGCGAGCAACGCCGGCCCCTCGTACCAGGGAGTATGCTTGGAGGCGAAAACGACATTGTCACCATTGAGAGCGCTGATAGGAATAAATTTGACGTCGCGGAACGCGTCGAGCTGGGGGAGAAAATCTTCAATCTCGTCACGGATTTCCAAAAAGCGTTCGCGGTCCCAGCCCACCAAATCCATTTTATTGACCGCAATGACCAGGTGCGGAATTCCCAGCAGCGCGCCGATATAAATGTGCCGTCGCGTCTGCTCAATGACGCCCTGCCGCGCATCAATCAAAACGATGGAGAGGTTCGCGGTGCTGGCACCGGTCACCATGTTGCGG
>JASHZU010000509.1 GCA_030042375.1 Verrucomicrobiia bacterium | reverse complement strand
GCCGGTAACAGTGCAAATTAACGGTGCAGTGAATCGCCACGCCATCAGCCCGCAAATCTACGGCGTGGCCTTCGCCACCTCGAACGAGCTTTCCGATTTGAATTTCACCATGAACCGCATGGGGGGAAACAGCGAGACACGCGATAACTGGCAAATCAACGCGCACAATCTCGCTGCGGACTGGTATTTTGAAAGTTATCCGGACTCCACCAATACCGTTCCAGGCAACACAGTGGATGCCTTTGTGGCCAACAGCAAATCCGGCAGCGCACAGCCGATGATTACCATTTCGATGATTGGCTGGATGCCCTATTTGGGTCCCAATCGCGCCATTCTTTACAGTTATTCCACCAACAAATACGGCCCGCAAACTTCTACTGATCCTTATCTACCCGCCGCCGGTAACGGCATTAGCGCCACCAATGGCGATCAACCCATTACCTGGAACAATCCCGACGATGCTGATTTTCATACGAACGCGCTTTTTGAGCAGGGCCTCGTGCAGCATTTGATGTCCGAATGGGGCGCTTCCACGAATGGCGGCGTGGGTTATTATCTCATGGACAACGAGCAGAGCATCTGGTTCCAAACGCACCAGGACGTTCATCCAGTAGGCCCGACAATGGACGAAATCTGGACTGATGAAGTGGCCTACGCGACGATGGTAAAGGCCAACGATTCCAACGCGCTTGTGCTAGGACCCGAGGAATGGGGCTGGAATGGCTACCTTTACAGCGGCTATGACCAGCAATGGTCAGGTCAGCATAATGATTACAATCCCGCGGATTATCCGGACCGCAATGCCAATGGCGGATGGGATTATGGCCCGTGGTTGCTGCATCAGTTTCAACAATACCAGAACACAAACCACGAACGTCTTTTGGATTATTTCACCCTTCACTGTTATCCGGCAGAGGCGAATGTCAGCGGCAATGCCGTTGATCCAACCACGGAATTGTTGCGAAACCAATCCACTCGCGTCTTCTGGGACACAAACTTTGTGGACCCAAGCTGGATTGACAGTGTCATTGCGCTCATCCCTCTGATGAAAACCTGGGTGGCGACCAACTATCCCGGCACTAAAATTGGTGTCACTGAGTACAATTGGGGCGCTGAACCTTACATGAATGGCGCGACGGCGCAGGCAGACATTCTGGGCATCTTTGGCAGCCAGGGCCTTGACCTCGCCACCCGCTGGACCGTGCCGGCCACCAATACGCCGACGTATCTCTCCATGAAATTATATCGCAACTACGACGGCAACCATTCCACCTTTGGCGACACCAGCATCCAAACCGTCGTGCCCGATCCGGATGATCTCGACGCTTTTTCCGCTTTGCGCAGCAGCGACGGCGCGCTGACCATCATAACCATCAATAAAGACATCACAAATGCCACGCCAGTAACGCTGGATATTTCCAATGTGATCGTGACTGGCTCAGCGCAAGTCTGGCAATTGGCCAACAACGCTCTGAGCCAGCTTCCCAACACGGCCGTAAGCAACGGAATTTTGAGCCAGATATTGCCGTCGCAAAGCGTAACCTTGTTCGTGCTGACTAATCTTGTGTCTTTCCAATTAAAACTGGGAGCCGGTGAAGTGCCCGGCCAGTTGCAACTCCAACTTAATGGCCAATCAGGGCAAAATTACGTGCTCGAATCTTCGACTAATTTAATTGCCTGGCAACCCGTCAGCACGAATTTGCTTTCGGGCAGCTCCACCAATTTGATGGTTGGCACGACCAATTCGGCCAGGATGTTCTATCGCGCTGTCCTACAAGCGCAATGATATCGTCCGTGCAAAATCTAAAATCAAACGTGCAAAATGCACCCTCGATTACTGCCTTTATTTGCGACGGCTGGCACGTCCGCCGCGCGCTGCAATTTCCCGCTGCTGCCGGCGATTCATCGCCGCAAAACCGCGCGGGCCACGACGCGCCGTACGCCCGCCGCGCGCCGCTATCGCTCGCTGTTCTCTTGGATTCATTGCGGCAAAACCCCGCAGTTGCCCGTGCGGGGCGTGGCCGCCCCGGGAAGCAATCGCCCGCCGCCGTTGCTTGCTCATCGCAGCAAACCCTCGTGGCAGGCGGTGATATGAGCGTCCTCCGAGAGAAGCGATTTTGCGCCTTCGGGCCACGCCATTCACAGCATGGCGTCGGCGACTGCGTGGTATCGTGTAATTTTCCAGAGCATTGAATCGATTTTCGCCGCGTGGGGTACGATTGTCCCGGGCGGCTGGTTGCCGTCGTGTTTTAGTCATAATTTTCCCTTTCCTTGGCGCGATCTAAAAAGAATCAGCGTATTTTATATATTCCTTTTAGCTGAATATATGCCAGCCCCATAAAGCCGCGGCATAAGCGATAAATTGCAGGAATAAAAATGCAGTCTATGCTTTTTGCAAGAACGGCTTAATCGATAGTCTGCGCAGGAGAAAAATCGGGCTTTTTGAAATTTCCTTGAAAAATGGTCGGAGCGACAGGATTTGAACCTGCGACGTCTTGCTCCCAAAGCAAGTGCTCTAGCCAGGCTGAGCTACGCTCCGGCACCGCGCCATCATCTCATAATTCCGCCATAGCGCAATTGATATCTCCAGAAAAATCATTTGCCATCCGCCGGTAAAATTTGCAAAATGTGGGTTCGATTTACTCTATGAAAAAAATAATTTTTAGTTCCATTTTATTGGCTGCTGCGGCGCTTTTCAGCCCCTGCCAGGCACAAACCTCCCCGCCCGCGATGGGAAAGTTGACCACCGACGAAGATCGTGACAGTTATGCCATGGGCATGTATTTCGGCCAACTGGTCAAGCGCACCGGCCTGAACGTCAATATGGACCTCGTCACGCAGGGCCTCAACGACACCGTGTCCGGCAATCCGCCGTTATTGACCCAGGCGGAGATGAGAGAAATCTTGAACCAGCTTCAAAGGGCAGTCATGATTAACCGTCAGAAACAGATGGCCCTGGAATCCCAGACAAATCAACTTGCGGGCGCGGCCTTTCTCGCAGAGAACAAATCCAAGCCTGGTGTCATTGCTCTGCCCGATGGCTTGCAATATAAAGTCATCACGGCAGGCTCAGGCGAGACTCCCAAGCCCACCGATATCGTCTCTGTAAATTACCGGGGCACATTCATCGATGGCACTGAGTTTGACAGTTCCACCAAGGCCGGCCACCCGGCGCAGTTCCCGTTGAACCGGGTCATTCACGGCTGGACCGAAGCGCTGGGAAAAATGTCCGTCGGTTCAAAATGGGAGCTCTACGTCCCCTCAGACTTGGCCTACGGCCCCAATGGCCATCCACCCGTGATCGGGCCCAACCAAACGCTCGTTTTCGAAGTGGAACTGCTTTCCATTTCCCATCCCACACCGCCGGCGCCGTTGACCAGCGACATCATCCGTGTCCCCTCGGCTCAGGAGATGAAAAACGGTGCGCAGGTCGAAACCATCAAGGCTTCCGACCTCGAGAAAATGCAGATGCAGCAGTCGGCAACGAATCAATAATAGTTGCAAAAATCCGCGGTTGGCGGATGGTAGCATAGCATTCGCATCGTCTTTGAGACGGCGCAGGCAGGCTTGACAGGTTTTGGAACGCTTGCCGCGCCCTCTGTCGCGATGGGCGTTAAACGATTAAAGGCTGGTGCCATTCCTTTTTCAATCATTCGCCCGCCCGCGATTAGAGTTTTTGAACGAGTGCGATAAAGAATTGTCTTTTCTAATAAAAAAAGACTGATTGAAGAAAGAGAGACTATGAAACAATTCCCCAAATTTGCCTCGGGCTTTTTCCTTGGCGTTGTCGGCGTCGCCCTGTGCGTGAATACACTGCATACCACCAACCTTTGGGCGCAAACCCTGCCGTCGGACATGACCGTGGACAATACTCCCATCAACCGTTCCACCTCCGGCATTACCAGTTTTGCCCCGGTCGTCAAAAAGGCCGCCCCCAGCGTCGTCAACATCTACTCCACGCATGTGGTGCATTACCATTCAATTCCACTTCTAAATGATCCTTTTTTCCGCCAGTTTTTTGGCGATGGCGATGACCAGGACCCGCGCCACACACGCCGCGAAGAAGTTCTCGGCTCAGGCGTCATCATTTCATCCGATGGCTACATCCTCACGGCTAACCACGTCGTTAGCGGCGCTGATGAAGTCAAAATCGCCATCACGGGCAACAAGGAAGAATACACTGCTAAAATCGTTGGGATGGACCCGGATACCGACGTCGCCGTGCTGAAAATCAACGCGAACAATCTCCCCGCCATTACCATGGGCAACAGTGATCAATTGGAAGTCGGCGATATTGTCCTGGCCATCGGCAACCCATTTGACATCAGCCAGCCGGGCGAGACTCCCACCGTCACCATGGGCATCGTCAGCGCCCTGGGCCGCAGCGGCCTCGGCTTCAATGGTTACGAAAATTTCATCCAGACTGACGCCGCCATTAACCCGGGCAATTCCGGCGGCGCGCTTGTGGATGCCGAAGGCCGTCTCGTGGGCATCAACACCGCCATTGAAACCAGCAGCCAGGGCAGCGAAGGCATCGGTTTTGCCGTGCCCATCAATCTCGCCCGGCACGTCGTGGCGCGCCTGATTCACGGCGGCAAAATCACCCGCGGTTACCTCGGCGTGAGTCCCGAGGACATCACCCCCGGCCTGGCGGACAATTTCAATCTATCCAGTGAGAACGGCGCATTGGTTGGCGACGTGGAACCGAATTCCCCGGCCGAAAAAGCCGGCATGAAAGCGGGGGACGTGATTACGGAATTTAACGGCCAGCCCATCTCAGACAGAAACGATCTGCTGCTGGCCGTGGCGGATTGCTCTCCTGGCCAGGAAGTCAGCCTGAGCTATATCCGCGACGGCAAAACACATACTATGACAGTCACTCTCGCCGCGCGGCCTGGCGAGGAAGCAGAGGCGCCAAGCTCCCAGACCGACGCCCTCGACGGCGTCATTGTGAGCGATCTCGATGAAGACGCGCGCCAGGACCTGCAAATTCCCGATGATATCCATGGCGCGCTGGTGACCGATGTCCAGGATGGCTCGCACGCGGCCGACGCCGGCCTGCAAAAGAACAGTGTCATTGTCTCCATTGACCACCATCCGGTGACGGATTCTGACGACGCCGTGAGGTTGGCCAACGCCGCCAAGGGCAAATATATTCT
>JASHZU010000508.1 GCA_030042375.1 Verrucomicrobiia bacterium | reverse complement strand
ATACTGATGGAGGAAGGCAGCGTGGCCTGCAACATCTTCACCACTTCCTTGAGGACATCCCCCAACTTAAGCGGGCGCGGCTGCGAATCGTTCGTGCGGCTGAAAGTCAAAATACGTTTAATCAAATCACGCGCGCGCGTGGAGGAGTTGAGGACCATTTGCAGGTTGTCGCGCGTCAATCCTTTGATATGCGGGTCCAGCAGCGCCAATTCCGTATAGCCCAGGATGGCGCACAGGATGTTGTTAAAGTCATGGGCCATGCCGCCCGCGAGCGTGCCGATGGCTTCCATCTTTTGGGCGTGCAACATTTGCTTTTCCAGCTTGGCCCGTTCCGCTTCGGCATTTTTGCGGTCGGTGATGTTGTAAATAAATCCTTCGTAATGCTGGATAGCTCCCGATTCGTCACGGACTGCCCGCGCCGTTTCCGAAATCCAAATGATGCTGCCGTCCTGCCGGCGCACCTGGTATTCCAATCCCTGCACGAAGCCGGTCTTTTCCATCTGCTGCTTGAACTTTTCCCGGAAGGAAGGATCCACGTAAACCTGGCTTTGGATGTCCGACACCCCATTCATCAATTCATCGGGATGCTCGTAGCCGTACATCCTTGCGAGGGCGGCATTGACGACCAGGTAATGGCCGTCGGGCGTGCTTTGATAAATACCCTCAATGGCATTTTCGAACATGCCGCGGTATTTAGTTTCAGCCGCCTTTAGCCGCAAAAAACTCGTGTCGCTATTGCTCACCCAGCCCCGATGCAAGCAGTTCATCTGCCAAGATTTAGGAGTGAAACACTTGAATTCCGGCTTTATTTCAAAGGGTGCAGCCGGGAGGCTGCGATAAGTAGGTGACGCTGTCACCTTTTTGCTTTTCACTTTTTCTCTTTGCCCTCACTGTTTTGGCGTGAAATTGACCGCACAGGAAGTCCGCGCCGCCGTCAAAGCCGCCCTGGCTGAAGATATCGGCAGCGGCGACGCCACCACCATCGCAACCGTGTCGCCCGCCCTGAAGGCGAGTGCTGTCATGCGCGCGCGCGAACCGCTCGTCGTGGCCGGAACCGCCTTTGCCGGGACGGCGTTCCGCCAATTGTCGCCGAAGGTGAAGATTGAAACCATCCTGCGCGATGGCCGGCGGGCCAAAGCCGGTGATGCGCTGCTCAAAATTTCCGGTCCGGCCGGCCCGATTTTGACCGCCGAGCGCGTCGCGTTGAATTTTATCCAGCGGCTGAGCGGTGTGGCCACGCTCACGTCAAAATTCGTCGAGGCTGTTCGCGGCACGCGTGCGCAAATTTTAGAGACGCGCAAGACCACGCCCGGCTGGCGGCGCTTCGAAAAATACGCCGTGGCCTGCGGTGGGGGAACGAACCATCGTATTGGTTTGTTCGACATGGTTCTGATCAAGGACAACCATCTGGCCGCGTTGCGAAACGAAAAGCCGAATGCCATCGCTGCGGCGATTTTCCGTGCGCGAAAAAAATTTCCGAAACTGAAAGTCGAAGTCGAGGCCGACACGCTGGAACAGGTTCGGCAGGCGCTTGATGCCGGCGCAGAAATGATTTTGCTCGATAACATGAATTTAAAACAATTACGAGCCGCCGTTAAGATGGCGAAGGGTCACGCCAAAACTGAAGCCAGCGGCGGCGTGAATTTGAAAACCGTTCGCGCCATCGCACAAACCGGCGTGGATTTTATTTCCGTCGGCGCGCTCACGCACTCGGCGCGGGCCGTGGACATTGGATTGGATTTTGAATCATGATTTTAATCGCTGTAATACGAAAGTCGGCCATTAGCGGGTCGTTTCCCGACGACAAGCGACGCCCGCTTGCTGTTCCCTCTCCGCTCTCATCTGATGGGAGGGGAGAGGGCCAGGGTGAGGTGAGGGTTTCTGATTTATTGACGATATAAAGTATAAAGAATATTTAATGACGACCGACGCAAAAATTCTTTCTTCCTTGCGCAAAAATCCCAACGGCATTTCCGGCTCGGAACTGGCGGAGCAATTACGCATCAGCCGCGCGGCCATCTGGTCGCGCATCGAGGAGCTGCGCAAGCTCGGCTACGACATTGAGGCCGGCCCGCACCGCGGTTACCGGCTGGTGGGCGAGCCAGACGCGCTGCTCGCCGATGACCTCCTCGCGCGCCTCGGCAAAACCCGAATCATCGGACGCGACATCCAGGTCTTCGAGCAAACCACTTCGACGAATGATGTCGTTGAAAAACTCGCGCGCGATGGCGTTCGCGAAGGCGTGGTCGTTTTTGCCGAATCGCAAACGAAGGGGCGCGGGCGGCTGGGGCGCAAATGGGTTTCGCCTGCACGCAAGGGGTTGTGGTTTTCCATCTTGCTGCGGCCCAATCTGCGCCCGCAGGAAACGACGCAACTGACCGTCGCCTCCGCCACGGCCCTGCGCCGCGCTATCGTTTCGGAAACCGGTTTGGACGTCGAAATCAAATGGCCGAACGACATCCTGATTGGCGGCAAAAAAGTCGCCGGCATCCTCACAGAGATGAGCGCGGAACTCGACCGCGTGCGCCATGTCATTCCCGGCATTGGTATTGATGTGAACCAGGACGTCAGCGAATTTCCCCCGGAACTGAGAAAGATTGCCACGTCGCTGAAGATTGAAAGTGGCGAGAGCGTTTCGCGCGCCGCGCTGGCCGTTGCCATTTTGCGCGAGCTGGGTGAGGAATACACTCGCGTCTGCGCCGGGAAATTTTCCGGCATCGCCGACGAATGGGAGGAACATTGCGGAACGATTGGCAAAGAGGTGACCGTGCAAATCGGCGATCGCAAAATCCGCGGCCGCGCTGAATCGCTGGACGATGACGGCTCGCTGGTCTTGCGGACCGAACACGGCCGCCTGCAATGCATCACTGGCGGCGACGTGACGATAGAAAAATAAAACATGATCCTTCTTTTCGACATCGGCAACACGCACACGCACCTGGGCCTGGCCACGGACGCACGCGTCATCAAACAACAGAACATTCCCACCCGCGAATGGTTCAGTGGGCGTGCCGCCTTTCTAGTGAAGAA
>JASHZU010000065.1 GCA_030042375.1 Verrucomicrobiia bacterium | reverse complement strand
ATTTGGATGACAAAACTAAGCTGGTCCTTCGGCGAGCGGAAAATATCCACCGTGGTGATGGCCGCGCCGACCATCGTCACAAACATGACGGGGTTTTTAATCATCAGGCGCGGGTTCAGTTTAATGAACGAGTAGCCGATGGCGGGCCAAATAATTTTTGGATCGAATATGGAGATAATTTTTGCAGCCATAAAAATTAAAAGAGATGTCCTTCCAGCATCAGGAAATGTTCAACGATGGGGCCGAGCGCGAGCGCCGGCAAAAAAGTCAGCGCGCCCACAAGCAGCACGGTGCCGACGAGCAGCAGGACAAAGGTTGTCCCGGTCACCGGGAATGTTCCCACCGTGGCGGGAACGATTTTCTTTTTCGCCAGCGAGCCGGCCAGCGCCAGCAGCGGCACAATCATTCCGAACCGCCCGAGCAGCATGTCGAAGCCCAGTGAGGTATCGTATTGCCAGGTATTGGCATTCAGCCCCGCGAACGCACTGCCGTTGTTGCCCGCGCCAGAGGTATAGGCGTAGAGCATTTCGCTAAAACCATGCGGGCCGGCATTGTTCAATCCCGCCAGACCCCACGGGCTGACGCACGCCCACGCCGTGAAGCCAAGGATGATGAACGCCAGGATGACAAACGCCAGCAGCGTCACCTTGACGTCATACGGCTCGATTTTTTTGCCGAGATATTCCGGTGTGCGTCCGACCATCAGCCCCGCGATGAAGACCGCAATGACGACGAAGATCAACATGCCGTACAGCCCCGCGCCCACGCCGCCGAAAATCACTTCACCCGTTTGGATGTTGAACATCGGCACCAGGCCGCCGAGCGGCGTTAGCGAATCGTGCATGCAGTTGACTGCGCCGCAGGAGGCATCCGTCGTCACGGTGGCAAAGAGTGACGATTCAAAAATGCCGAAGCGCACTTCCTTGCCTTCCATGTTGCCGTCAGGGACGGACACGCCAAGTTGTTGATGGATCGGGTTCCCGGTCGATTCCGCCCACCAGCAAAGGGCGAAACCGCCGAAGAACATGATAAACATCGCTGCCCAGACCGACCACCCGTGCTTTTGGTTTTTGGTTTCGCGGCCCAGGTGATAGGTCAGCGCGCTGCCAATGGCCAAAATCGAAAGCATCTGGATGAAGTCCGAAAACGGCGTGGGATTTTCAAACGGATGCGCGGCATTGGCATTCATAAAACCGCCGCCGTTCGTACCGAGCATCTTGATGGCCATTTGCGACGCCACCGGTCCCTGGACGATGGTCTGGGTCGAAACTATCTGGTTGGTCATCACGGCACTGCCATCTTTATTGGTGACGGAGTTTCCGTTGGCATCGGTCATCTGGACGGAAACCGTTTGCGGCTCGAGGACGGTGGCCGTGGTATTTGCACTGAAATTTTGAATGCAGCCCTGCGAGACGAGAAAGATCGCGTAAATGGTGCAAATCGGCAGTAGCAAATAGTACACGATGCGCGTGATATCCACCCAGAAGTTACCAATGGTATTCGACGTGTGCCGCGCGATGCCGCGCACCAGCGCGCCGGCGATGGCGATGCCAACGGCGGCGGAGAAAAAGTTATGGAATACCAGCCCCACCATTTGCGAGAACAGCGACATCGTGGATTCACCCGAATAACTCTGCCAGTTTGTGTTCGTCAGGAAGCTGATGGCGGTGTTGAACGCCAGGTGAGGCGCCAGCCCGGTGAATTTCTCCGGGTTCAACGGCAAATAATATTGTACCCGCAGAATCACATACGTGAACAGGCAACTCACCAGGCTGAAAGTCAGCATCGCAAAAGCGTATCCCTTCCAGCTTTGTTCCTTCGCCGGGTCAATGCGCAGCACGGCATAGGTGAGTTTCTCCAGCGGCCGGATGACGGGATCCAGAAACGTCCGGCCGTTGGCATTCAGCACCTTGTTGATGTAGATGCCGAGCGGTTTGGTGATGGCGACCAGCGCGCCGATGTAGAGCGCCAGTTCGAGCAAATGATGGGGGTTCATAGATTGGTCTTAAAACGTCGAATCATTCACTCAAACAGCAGATTCATTTTTTTCTTCCGTGCGAATGCGCACGGCCTGTTCGACCGGGTAAACAAAAACTTTTCCATCGCCGATTTTGCCGGTCCGGGCGGCGCGGATGATTTCATGGACGGCTGAGTCCAACTGGCCATCGGTAATGACCACTTCGATTTTTACCTTGGGCAGGAATTCCACGGTATATTCGCTGCCGCGATAGATTTCGATGTGGCCTTTTTGCCGGCCAAACCCCTTGACCTCGCTTACCGTCATGCCTTCGATGCCCATGCCGGTCAAGGCATCTTTCACTTCTTCCAGCTTGAATGGCTTAATAATTGCCTCAATTTTTTTCATATAATTAAATTCAGTTTGAAATTTGCGGGCTGCATCTCACCGCCTCCTTGTTTAATCCCGGTATTTTGCCAGCTCGCTGAGCATGCGGCGTCCGTCCCATGGTTCTCCGATGGGAGAAGGCCAGGGCCGGAACGGCCTCGGTGCCTCCTGACAACGGCGCATGTCTCAGCACCAGCAATAAACTCCGCCAAAGCCGGCGGCCGGCGCTGGCCGGCAATTGCCGCAAGGGATGTGTGAATGCAGCCCGCATAATGGTTTGTTAAAATTTCTCCGGCCGCACCATCGCGAAAATTAAATACGCGCATAGTGCAACGGAAATGGCTCCAAGAACGATATTTTCAGTGCCCATAAGCAGGTTAGAGTTTTTCGCAACCCACGACATAAAGCATCAAAGACATTACGCCGCCCATAATTAAACCAACGAAGATTCCGTCCAATATATACATAATTTTAACAGCGCCCATGCTGTTCACATGAAACGCCACACTTAATTTTAATATTGGGTGAACTTGATGATCGCGTACTTCGCGATCCAGAGGCTCGCCCTTCCAAACGCCTGCGAGATTAGCTGTCGGGCTCGGCCTTGAAAGTGGCCTGGAAACCGGTTACCCGGCCTCGTGCGCCCCGTCCCCAATTTCTTGGGGAGTTTGGTTCTCCCGCATCCGGTTTCAGGAAGGAAACCGAATCTCGGCTGCAACGGGAGAGAGTAAATCATAAGTGTCCCCGCTTGTCAAGCCCCTCCGAATGCATGGCTTTATCGTTCAAGTTAATCCTCCGGACAATCCCTCCATTATTCTTTGAAAAAAATTTCACCCTTGGTGATTTGTGTCTACATTAACCGCGCCGACCGAATGAAAACCAGATTTTTCCTGGCACTAATTTTTTTCGCCTCTGCGGTACTCCTCACCGCTGCCGGGATTTATCAGCTTTCGCCTATCGTGGCGCCCGCGCCGCCGCGCGAATTTCGCGGCGCGTGGATTGCCACGGTGGCGAACAAGGATTGGCCGTCCGCGCCGGGCTTGAGTGTCGCGCAACAAAAAGCGGAATTGATTTCACTGCTCGATACTGCGGTGCGTTTGAAACTGAACACGATTATTTTTCAAGTGCGCCCCGCGTGCGACGCGATGTATGCCTCGGCGATGGAGCCGTGGTCGGGCTATTTGACCGGAGTGCAGGGCCGGCCGCCGGAGCCGTATTATGATCCGCTCGCGTTTGCGATTGCCGAGGCGCACAAACGCGGGCTGGAATTGCACGCGTGGTTCAATCCCTTTCGCGCCAAATACACTTCCGGCGCGTACGCGGGCGCGAACCCGATTTTGCGCGAGCATCCGGATTGGGTGCGCGACTACGGCGGCCAGCTTTGGCTGGACCCGGGCAACCCGGCGGTGCGCGACTACGTCCTGCGCGTCATGATAGACGTCGTGCGGCGTTACGACGTGGACGGCGTGCAGGTGGATGATATGTTTTATCCGTACCCGGTCACGTCCGCTGAAGGCACTCGCCTGCCGTTTCCCGACAGCGCCACCTGGATGGCCTACGGCGCGCGCAGCGGCCTGAGCCGCGACGATTGGCGCCGGCAAAATATCAACGAGTTCATCCAAAGCGTTTATCTAAATATCAAGGCGGTGAAGCCGTGGGTAAAATTTGGCGTGAGTCCCTTCGGCATCTGGCGTCCGGGTTATCCCCCGCAAATCAAAGGCTTCGATGCGTATGCGGGATTGTATGCGGATTCACGGCTGTGGCTCGCGAACGGCTGGCTGGATTATTTCGCGCCGCAGCTTTATTGGCCGATTAATCCGCCTGAGCACAGCTTTCCCGTTTTGCTGAATTGGTGGGTACAGCAAAACGTGAAGCGCCGGACGCTTTGCCCGGGACTGGCGGCTTACGAAGCGGGCGTGCAATTTCCGGAAACCGAAATCCCGCGGCAAATCGAAATCACTCGCGCACAACCGGGTGCGAGCGGAGAGTTCTTTTTTCATC
>JASHZU010000507.1 GCA_030042375.1 Verrucomicrobiia bacterium | reverse complement strand
GGCCACGGGCGTGGCCGTGCCGGTGCTGATGACATTGCCCACACGGAAATCGCCGGAGAGGACTTTGGTGGTGCCGTTGGTCGGCGTGACGATGCATTGCAAATCACGCTCCATCGTGTTGAGCGCCTGGTCGATTGGCGTTTCGTTGTCCACCAGGTCCTGCGTGGCTTCGCGCAAACGCAGTCCGGCAAAAAAGACGCTGCTGACGGTAATCAGCACAATCGCCGCGACGCCGATGGCCAAAATCATTTCAATCAGCGTGAACGCATCGCCGGAAGAAACTTTATGGAGGACAATTTTCATTGCGTGCCCCCCGTGGTTGGGGAATTGGTCTGCGACGGCTGGCTGGCCAGCGTGCTCATGCTGACGGAGTAGTCGTGTCCCTGCGCGGTAAAGGTCACTTCCGCCGTGAGCATTTTCATGGAATCTTTCGGCCAGGTTTCACTATTCAAGGTCCAGCGAAATTGATCCGCCCCTTCGCCAATCGTGCCGTTTTGCGGGCCGCTGTCCCAATTGCTCATCACGAGACTTTGGTTCAACACCCGGTCCGCCACGCGCGCCGCCTCGCCTTTGCGGGCGGCCACCTGTCCGGCCAGGCTCGAAACGTGCAGCGCCTCGACCGCCACCGGGATGACAATGGCCAAAAACACCATCGCCGCCAGGCATTCCGCCAGCGTGAAGGCGCGATCGCGGCGGGCACGCAATGCCCGGCCGTTATTTTTGGCTATAACTAACTTCATAACCTGAATGATTCTGCAATTGTGTCAGCCACAGGACGTCGTTCCCTTCGGTCAACTGCAACGTCTTGGCGCTGTTTTCGTCAATCGTCCCGTCCGGCAAAAAACGAATCGCCGGCAAATGGTTAAACATCGTGCCCGATTGCGCGCCGGAGTTCACCGTCGTGATTTGCACGTTTTCGTTAATCGTTAAATCTTCTGCTTTCGGGTCGCCGCCCTTGGGTGAGGTTTCGGCTTCCATGCCGCAGGTATTTTCTTTTTCGTTCAACCAAAGCACCATCGGCATCCCTTCCGAAACGGCGCGGGCCTGTCCCGCGTCAATCAGCGCCACCATCCGGCGCGCCTCGGAATCCAGCGCGCGGCCGCGAATGAAATCCGACATCCGCGGGGCGACCAGTGACACCGCTACAACCAGCAACGCCATGACGAGAACCAATTCGATTAGCGTAAAGGCGCATCGGCTTTGCGGTTTATTGTGTTTGCCAGTTTCCAATGTCATCGCTCGTTCCGGATTTTCCGTCTGGTCCGGCCGACCAGAGGTCATAGCCGGTGGGGTTATGTTTGCCGGGATATTGATAAAGATAAGGATTGCCCCACGGGTCCTGGGGAAGCGTGGGCGGATCAAAATAAGGGCCGTGCCAGTTGCGCGAATTGTGCGGCGGGTTGATTAAATCCTGCAAACTGGAAGGATACGTGCCCATGTCCACGTCGTATTGGTCAAGGGCGGATTTGATGCCGCCTTTGATATCGGCCATCGCCGCCGTTTCGCGCGCCTGTTCGCTTTTACCGGCAATCTTGGGGATAACCAGCGCCGCCAGGATGCCGATAATGGCCACGACGAGCATGATTTCCACGAGCGTGAACGCCCGGCTCAGTTTGGATTTTTGGTTCGTTTTGATTTTGATGTTCATAAATTAAAAGCGTATCGAGTGGGGGTTATTGTATTTGCCAGTTTCCAATATTATCAGCGCTCCCGGATTTTCCGTCCGGCCCCGTTGACCAAAGGTCATAGCTAACGGTGCTGTGTTTGCCGGGATAAGCATAGCAATACGAATTGCCCCAGGGATCCTTGGGAAAGAGCGCGGGATCAAGATAGGGTCCATGCCACTGTGCTGCATTTTTAGCAGGCCGCGTCAGCAAATCCTGCAAACTTGCAGGATACGTGCCCATGTCTATCTCATAATGGTCCAGCGCCGTTTTGATTCCGCTGTTGATATCGGTCTTGGCTGCGATAACGCGCGCGTCTCTGCTCGTGCCGGAGATTCTGGGAATAACCAGCGCCGCCAGGACACCGATGATGGCGACCACCAGCATAATTTCCACCAGCGTAAACGCCCGCATCGTATGAACGATTTTCTTTGAAATTTCGATTTTCATAAAATGGAGTGGTTTATTTGATGTATTGGCTCATGGACAACACCGGCAGCAACATGCCGATGAAAATGATGCCGATGAATCCGGCGATAAAAAAAAGCAGCAGCGGCTCGGCAAAGGACACGGTGGTTTGCAGGTTGCGGTTCAGGTCACCTTCCGTCACGCCGGCCAGGCGCACGAGTTCCACGTCCAGCTTGCCGCTTTCCTCGGCCACGGAAATCATTTCGAGGGCAGAGCTGGAGAAAAGGATTTTGCAATCACCCAGGCTTTGGCCAAGGCGTCCACCCTGCTGCACGCGTTCGATGGACTGGCCCACGGCATCCACGAGGATTTGGTTGCCGATGGAGCGGCGCGCGACATTCAGGCTTTGCACCAGCGGCACGCCCGCGCCGAGCAGCGTCCCGAGCATGCGGCAAAACCGCGCCATGGCGAATTGCGCCACCAGCGGCCCAATCATCGGCACGCGCAAAATGAATCCTTCCCAAACGCGCCGGCCTTTTTCCGAGGTGAACCAGGTCCTCAGCAGGACTACTGCAGCGACCACCCCGATGGCGATAAAAAGCCCGTACGAACGCATAAAGTTGCTCGCGCCAATCACCATTTGTGTGATGAGCGGCAACGTGCCGTGGAGGGTAGCGAACACTTTTTGCAGCATCGGGACGAAAAACACCAGCAGCGCCGTCAGGATGATCGAGGCCAGGCAGAACAAAATGCACGGGTAAATCATCGCCGTGAGGACTTTTGATTTCAGTTCTTTGGAGCGCGATTGAAATTCCGCAATCTGCGCCAGCACCACGTCCAGGAATCCGCCCGCCTCGCCCGCTTCCACCATGGCGACGTAAATGCGCGGGAAAGTTTCCGGCGATTTCGCCATCGCATCGGCCAGGGACATGCCGTCCACCACCTTGTCGAGGACATCTTTCCACTTGGCCGCGACCACAGGCGTGGAAGCCTCTTTGCTCAGGATGACCAGCGCGCGGCTGAGCGGCACGCCTGCCGCCAACAGGCTGGAGAGCAGGCGCGTGAAATTTTCCAGCGCCTTGGGCGAAACTTTCCGGGATTGAAAGGAGAAAGAAATATTCGGCACGGCGCTTTTGGCCGCAGCCGCAGCGGCCGCTTTCTCGGACAAATTAACCGGGCGCAGGCCCATGGTCTCGATTTGCCGCAAGGCGTCGGGACGGCCCGGGGCATCGAGCACCCCTTCGGCAATCGCACCGTTGGCTTGCAACGCTTTGTAAGAGAAGGTGGGCATGGGCGATTAGCGCGCGACGGCGATGCTCGCCGGGGTCGCGTCCATGGATTCGTTCCGGGTCGAGCGCGCCACTTCCTTGGCGGTCGTGACACTCAAAACTTCTTCGACAGTAGTAATGCCCAGCCGCACCAGGCGCCAGCCGTCCTCGGCGAGCGTGCGCATTCCCTG
>JASHZU010000506.1 GCA_030042375.1 Verrucomicrobiia bacterium | reverse complement strand
TGCGGCCAAGGATGGATGCCGGCGCTTTGGGATTGCCGTGGCCGTTCAAATAACCGCCGGTGTAAATTCCGTGGCGGCTCAACAGATCCCCGCTCAACGTCACAAAATCGCAACCGGCGTGGCCGTTTTGGATTTGCGCTGTTGCCGTGGATAGATCCGACGCGATAAACGTCCGGCCCAGGAGCGATTTCAAAAGTTTTTCCACCGACGCATCCGCCTGCACCACGCTCAACGCATGGATGATCTGGCCCTGCTCGAGGTGTTTTTCCGGCGAACCGTTCGCCGCAGGCGACATTTCTCCTTCAAACGCCAGTTGCTTTTCATCGGGCGTTTGCTGGATCGCCAGTGCCGCGACGCTCGCGCGGCCCGTCTTGTTCGCGCTCAGGTCCGCGAGAATTTCCTGTGCGGATTCCGGCTGCTCCGTCAGCACCAGTTGCAGGTGATGGCCCAGCGCGTTTTCCACCGCCACGACAAATTGTTCCGGCACGCGAATCCGGTCCGCCAGTGAGCCAATGACCGAACGCGACTGCCGCAACGCCGCGACTGCGCCGGCGTCGAAACCCTCGCGCGAATGTTCGAGTTGCTCAATCACCGTCAGGCGCGACCGTTTCTCGGCCTGCTGCTGCAAAAGCTGGTCCTGCTCCGTGGACGACGCCTGCAAATCCGTCTGCAACTCATGCAGCCGGTTCTGCCGCTGCTCCACCGAACCGCGTTGTGCTTGCGCGTTTAATTTTTCGGCCTCCACGCTCACGGTAAATTCCTGCAACCGGCTGTCCAGCCGCGCGCGCTCTTCTTCGAGCTGCACTTTCTCCGCGGACAATTTTTCCAGCCGCACCGTGTTGCCCTGCTTTTGCAAATCCAGCGCTGTAATTTCGTTGCGCACGCGGGACAAATCCTGCGCCGCCGCGAACGCCGCCGATTGCGCCGCGCGCAAATCCTCTTGCAACTGCTTCAAATCGCTTTCCACCTGGCCCAGCGCGGCTTGTTTCTGCTCCAGCGCCTGCTTATGGTCCGCCAGCGCCGTCTCAGACTTCGCCAAATGCTGTTGCACGTTGGTGAGTTCTTCATTCGCCGCATGGCAGCGTTCTTCCGCCTGTGCGATGTCCGCCAGCGCGCGCGAATTTTGCGATTCCAGCTCGCGCAAACGCTCTTCGTTAAACTGGATCCGGCTCTCGTGCCGTTCCATCTCGCCCTTCAATTCCAGCCCGCGCTGCTGCTGCGCCGAGACTTCATGCTCCAATTCCATCAACCGCTCGCGCAACCGCTTGATTTCGTCCTCGCTTCGTAGAACCTCTGCCGAGCCGGTCTCAATTTCATCGCGCAACTTCGCCGCGGCCGAATTGCGTTCGTCAATTTCCGCCAGCAATACGTCGAACTGGTGCCGCGCCAATTGCGTTTCCAGGTGCTGCAGCTCCATCGAAATTTGTTTGTACCGCCGTGCCTTGCCCGCTTGGCGTTGCAGCGACCCGATCTGCCGTTTCACTTCGCGAATCAAATCCGCCACGCGCAAAAGATTTTGTTCCGTGTATTCCAATTTGCGCAGCGATTCTTTCTTCTGCGATTTGAACTTCGTGATGCCCGCGGCCTCCTCGAAAATGACCCGGCGATCGTCCGGCTTGCTCGAGAGGATCTGCGTAATGTGCCCCTGCGCCAGGATGCTGTAGCTTGTCCGGCCCACCCCCGTGCCCATGAACAACTGCTGGATGTCCTTCAGCCGGCAGGGAACCTTGTTCAGGAAATACTCGCTCGCCCCGTCGCGGAAAATCCTGCGTGTCAGCGTCACTTCATCATACGCCATCTCCACGCCCGCCGCCTTCAGGTTTTCCTCCGCCACGCCGCCGAGCGTGAGCGAGACTTCCGCCATGCCCATCGGTTTGCGCCCGTCCGTGCCGTTGAAAATCACATCCGCCATTTCGCCGCCACGCAGCGCCTTGGCCGATTGCTCGCCCAGTACCCAGCGCACCGAGTCCGAGACGTTCGATTTGCCACAGCCATTGGGGCCTACGATGGCGGTAACGCCGGGTTGAAAGTTAAGCGCGGTCTTGTCCGCGAAGGATTTAAAGCCAAAAACCGTTAAATTTTTGAGATACATGTCGTTTAACTGCAATTTGCTTGCCACTAGGCAACCACAATCGCCGGTACGTGTAAAGCAAAAAACCACAACCTAATGCGGTTTCTGCCGCTGAGGGCACAACTAATGGTGAGGAACCCTGATTTGGGTTGTGCCGTCAACTCACTTACTTTTATTCACCAAATCACCCTTTTTATAGGCCAAATACGCCAAAAGGTCAACGTTTTTTGGAAAAAAAGGTTATTTTCTGAGTAAAAAAGTGCCAACCAAAGTAATGACCCCCGTAGCACCTGAAGGAATAAAAACCGCCAAATAGGTTGGGTCTTGAAACCAATTGGCAAATGCTCCGCGCTTTTCACCTTCGATTTCGTTTTGCACATTCCCCAGGTTATTCAAATATTCTGTAGGTGATATTCTTTTGGTTGATTCCGGGGGCCCGGCCGCAGGAACGACAAAATAAGAATTTTCACTGGAATTTTTTACGGACGATATCGCCTTATTGATACGTTTGCGGGCGTCGTTCCGGACATTACTGGTGGCGGCCCGTACAACAAACCAACAGATCCCTGCGGCCAGAAAATTTATCACAAAAATCAGGATCAAACCGGTCGGCCATGTCCAATCATCAAAGCATGGGCTGCGGGAAATCAGCAAAAGCAATTGCAGGATAATGGGGCCAAACATGAGAGGCCCTATCTCTGCAGTCTGGACGGCAGCAAAATCAACATCCAGCAAGGCATCCAGATGTTCTGGCTTGACGCCAAATTCAATCGCATTTTGCCTCAGTGCTGGTTCCGGCCAGCAGGTGGCGTGGCGGCTGATATAATCAAGCACCCGTTTTGTGAGAAGCACAGAGTCGAAAACATAAAAGAGGACGAACAATGTCCCTGAAACTACAGTTAAAAGCATAAATTTATCAAACAAATGCGACTGGGAACCTCGGATCAGCCAAAGGGTTGGAACGTCGTGAAGACACAAAACCAAAGATGCTGCCAGCATGAAATAAATTGCTACGCAAAAGCACATTCTCTTTATGCGTTTTTTAAATTGTCCCAAATTAAGATAACCTCTAAAAAGGGCTGTAGCGTTAACGCATACTTCCCGAGGCATTCCGGCCTTATGTACTTCGATGAAAGGCGGCATCCAGCTGAAAATTAATGAGCTTTTTCTTTCACGCTCTAATTCCGTTTCAGCCTGTGCTATCCAATCTTTCAAATTTTTGCCGCTGGGTTTCCCGGACTTTTTCCAAAGCTGATAGCCGTCCGATTCCGCAATTTCACGCTTTTTCCTGGGCGCCAAGTCATCCTTCCATCGCTCCATGCATTTTTCCTGGAAAGCCTTCCATGATTCATCCAAATTTTCATCCTCATCTTCATCCTGGTTCGGATTGGCATCTTCTCGGAAATATTTTTTCCAAAGTTTCCTGCGGTGGCGTTGCCGCCGCCGATGAGCAACATAGAAGAAAACAAAGACCAAATAGACAACGAGCAACCTCACATATTCCGAAGGCCAAATGCTGGCTCCCTCCATAAAGCCCCATGGTTCTTCCCCGGCGCTCATGGCTATTGTCCAAGTCCAGTACTGGAATCCCAATCCCACTAGGCCGGCTAACATGATGCAAATAAATATTGCCAGCAACTTGCCGTAGGATATTTGTCGCAAGCGCTCATTCTCTTCCGCTTTGCGAATTTTCGATGAAGACGGATGGTCTTGATTAATTTCCTCGGGCCGCTCAATTCCCCCCGAGCACCCGGCGGTAAAATATACCAGCATTACTGCAAAAGCTGCCAGCATCAAGACCAACGGCAACCAACGCGCCAGAAAAGGATCCGGTTCCGGCGGCTCCCCCGCACCGCTTATTATAGAAAGCGGGACTGGGCCATGCCGTCCGATTTTATACAACCCTCCCTGCAAGTCATGGTCGTTGAGAAAACCCGCGTTGCCGGTTTTTTCATATTTGACTACGGCCAAACACGCCCGGAACACTGCCGTCTGGTAAACATCACGAAACGATGTGAACTGGTCAGAGGTTGACTGCGTGCTCGTTTGCGTTATCATCGGATTGACCGAATAGGCGGAGCCAATGAGAAGATTGCGGGTATATCTTTGCTCCTGGGCTGTCCAGAGAGGTGCATCAAGGTCAGACGTGAAGAAGACGGCTTCGGGAAATTTGCGGCGCAATTGCTCTAACAGGATTAACTTGTCATAGGCATCGCTGCCTGTAAGGCCGACAGCGATGATCCTCCCTCCGCCCTGGCTTTTCAGTTCATCGTCTCTTTCTTTTAAAAATTCTCCCAGTCGAATGATATAGTCTAATTGGGCATCCCCATCTGCACGTTCACCCTGTTGCTGCTGCATTGCTGTCTGCAAAGCTGCCTCTGGGGTGTTCGGCAGCGCTGGCGGCTGGTCCGGGGTCTGTGCTTGTGGCTTGGAGCCGTCCAGCCCGCGCAAATAAGAAAATTGCCAGACATGCTTGGCATCTGCACAAACGCCATTCGTGACTAATGCCCACGTCCATTCGTCCGCAAGCTTCCTTCCGTAGTAAGTGTCCTGCTCGCTCAACAGAACCACAACATTATTGGAATTGACGGTGGGTGAATCCAGACGGTTAACCAATTCCCGCGAAATCAAATTCGCGATTCGCTCATCGGTGGCAATCCAATTGTAAAAAACATTGGTACTAAATAGCGTGCCCAATCGCAGGCTCACGCCTTTGTCCTCCTCGTCGTTGGCGTTGGCAGGAAGTACCGAAGCAGTGGCTTCCGGCGAAAGGATGTAGAAATGATGGAGATCCGCCGCATTTGTCAGGCTGGTGTAAAGAGCGTGTGATAATTTAGTTTTGTCCGTGTAAGCCAGAGCTTGCAGAGTGTCGGAAGCGCGCGGGCCAATGAGATAAAAGGACACATTCGTCCCTGTGGTAAGCGCAGGTATGTTGGTCAATAATGACCCCAATCGCGATGCTGGATCGTCTGCAAAATCATCTTCGTTGAGCCATAGGACGCATGCCTGAAAATTATTGGTTCTTGGTCCATAAGCCGGATCATTTGTAGTTTTAAACCATTCATAGGAGTACTGGCTGAGACGGGATTCCGGGTCGATTCCATAACGAATGACCACGTTGGTGCCCGAAATCACGTTGGTGTGGAAAAAGTCAATCCGGTTGAGCCAGACCGAGTTGGTATAGATATGAGTGCTATCCTCCGGCCCGACATCTTTCGTCAACAAGGCCAGTTCTACTGCGTAGCGCAGACGTAAACGCACTTCCTTGTCTTCACCGTAGGACCCTCCTGGCAACATTACCCCCAGGATGGCAATCCGATTGTTCGCGGCACGGTTTGTGATGTCATTCCATAATAACTGATAAATATCATTGGTCCAGTTGTCCAACAAAGCTCGGGACAGGGCTTTTCCCGCTACATCCGTTTGATTTGTGGATGATTCAAAAGGCTCAAATGGATCCTGCCAGAGTCTGGATTCAACCCTGTGATTATCTTCCGTATCCAACATTTGGGAGGGCGCCAGAAGTGAATAAGGGCGTGGACTTTGAAGGTTCTCGCGGATAAAACCATACCCCAGCAGCATGGTTAACAGCGCAACCACAATGCCGGCAATTTTTGAGTTTTGACTTTGATCGTTCAAGGGTCAGATATAAAATGGCTCCACCATAAAAGGTGGCCGTAATTTGAATTTCTTTGCCTCTTCTGTGATTCCGCCTGACTGACTTCTCCCCTGCCTTCCCGCCATCTATTGCCTCATAAGAAACAATAATTGTCAAGAGCGTTTTCCTGTATCGGTCAATCTCAGGCTTTTTGATAATCCTTTTTTGCGTTCCCCAATACCTTATTTATTTCTCCGGGCCCGCTAAAATGCCCCGGTGATTATTCTGCAATCACATAGGACTGGCGTGGCTGAAAGGCCATTCAAAGACCAGAAATCGCACACTGGTTTGCCCTCTCCCGCGTCCCGCCATAGCCTTGGCGAAGGCGGATCAAACCTGCTAAAGGCTATTAAAGGCTGCTCAAGGCTACTAAAGCAGTTTTTTAAAGAATTATTTTTTAT